>JALXAF010000451.1 GCA_026992375.1 Anaerolineae bacterium | reverse complement strand
ACGCCCACGCAAACGCCGGGGACGGGCGGCTGACGATGGCGAAGAAAGCCCCGGCCTATTTCATTCTCACGCTGGGTTGTCCCAAAAATCAGGTGGATAGCGAGGCCATGGCCACGCTGCTGATGCAGAAGGGCTATCGAGCGGTGACCGACCCTGACCAGGCCGATGTGCTCATTGTCAACACCTGCGGTTTCTTGCAGGCGGCTCAGCAGGAGAGCATCTCGGTGCTGCGCGACCTGGGCGAGGGCAAGAAGCGGCGTCAGGTTCTGATTGCCGCGGGCTGCATGGCCGAGCGGGATGGGCAAAAGATCCTGGACGCCGCGCCCGAGGTGGACGCGCTGCTGGGAACGCTGCGCTGGCCCGAAATCGTCGATCTGGCCGAGCGCCTGCGCGGCGGAAAGAAACGACGTCGCCTGGGGCGCATCGCTCTGCTGGGCGAACCGCCTCACCCGCTGGACGCGCCCACGCCCCGCCCGCCGCAGCTCTACGCCTCCGCCTACCTCAAAATCAGCGATGGCTGTAACGCGTCCTGCGCGTTTTGCACCATTCCTGGTTTCAAGGGCAAACTCAAATCCCATCCCTTCGATAGCGTGGTGGCCGAGGCGGAAAATCTGGCGCGGGCCGGCGCCCGGGAGCTGGTGGTGGTGGCCCAAGACACCACCGACTACGGCCGCGATCGGGGCGAGCCCAACAGCCTGCCGCGATTGCTCAACGCCATCGCCCGCCGCACGCCGGGTCTGGACTGGCTGCGACTGATGTACGCGTATCCGGGTCATGTCAGCGACGAACTCATCCAGGTGATGGCCGAGACGCCGCAGATTTTGCATTATCTCGACATCCCCCTGCAGCACGGGCATCCCGCCACCCTACGACGGATGCGACGCCCCAGCAACATCGACATGGTGCTAAAGACCATCGAGAAGCTACGCGCGGCCATGCCCGATATCGCCCTGCGCTCCACCTTCATCGTCGGCTACCCCGGCGAGACGGAGGAGGAGTTCCAGGGCCTGCTGGATTTCATCGAGACCATCCGTTTCGACAAGGTGGGCGTCTTCAAATTCAGCCCCGAACCGGGCACGCCTGCGGCCGCCCTGCCCCATCAAATCCCGCCCGAGGTGCAGGAGGAGCGCTGGCATCAGGTCATGGCTCTGCAGCAACCCATCTCGTTGGCCCGCAACCAGGCCCAGATCGGGCGCATGCTCACCGCACTCACCGAAGCCCACGAGGAGGGCGCGACGCTGGCCCGCACTTACCGCGACGCGCCCGAAGTGGACGGCTATGTCATCATCCCCGGCGAACTCCCCCTGGGTGAGATGGTGGATGTGGATATCGTCGATGCGATGGAATATGACCTGATCGGGGAGCTGGTTGCGTAGCAAGCATTTCGTATTGCGTTTTTCTGAGCGTCTCAGCCAATCTCTATTGAATCTCAAGGAAAGGAATCCGTATGACCAAGAAAATCCTCGTCACCGGCGGAGCCGGATACATTGGAAGTCACACCGTGCGAGAATTGCAGCGTCAGGGTTACGATGTCGTTGTTTTCGATAATTTGGTGCACGGCCACGCCCAGGCCGTGGAGAACGCGCCCCTCATCGTGGGTGATCTGCTGAATCCCGAGGAAATCGGCGCGGCCTTCGAGCAGCACCCCGACATCGCGGGCGTCATCCATTTTGCGGCGTATGTCGAGGTGGGCGAAAGCATGAGCGATCCGGGCAAATACTTCCGCAACAACATCCAGGGCAGCGTCAATCTGTTGGACGCCATGACCGCGGCCGGGGTGAAAAGCCTTGTTTTTTCCTCGACGTGCGCGGTGTACGGCACGCCCGAAAATGTGCCCGTGACCGAGGAGGAGAGCTACAAGCCCGAGAGTGTGTACGGGGCCTCCAAGCTGATGGCCGAGCAGGTGATGAGCTGGTACGACAAAACCAGGGGCGTCAAATTCACGCCTCTGCGCTATTTCAACGCGTCGGGCGCCAGCTTCGACGCCCGCATCGGCGATGCGTACAAGCCCGCCAGCCGTCTCATCCCCCGCCTGATGGAATGGCTGCTGGGCCAGCGGGATGATTTCAAGGTCTTCGGCGACGATTATCCCACGCCCGACGGCACCGCCATCCGCGACTACATCCACGTGGATGATCTGGCCACCGCGCACATCGCCGCTCTGAATTATCTGTGGAACGGCGGCGAGAGCATGGCGTTCAATCTGGGCACGGGCCAGGGCAGCAGCGTGCTAGAGATCATCAACATGGTGCGGGAGGTTACGGGCCGGGAGTTCGAAGTGGAAATCGGCCCACGGCGGCCGGGCGACGCGGTGCGCATCTGGGCGGATAATACCCGGGCCCGCCAGGTGCTGGGCTGGGAGCCCAAATACGGCCTGCGCGAGATCATCGAAACCGACTGGCAGTGGCACAGCGCGCATCCGAGAGGATTTGAAGATAGATAGAGGATATTGGGTATTGGTATTCTCACGTGACGAGAGTAACTGCTGACGTACTTGACTTTAAGTCGCCAAAAGCCACGAAGGCTCGAAGTGTTTCGAAGACACGAAGGAAAAATAAAGAAAAATACTTCGCGCCTTCGCCTTTCTTCGTGTCTTCGTGGCAAAAAGTGGTGGATACACCTTAGTTACTGACGAGACGCCAATACCCAATACCCAATACCCAATATCCAATATCCATGCTTTACCACGACCTCCCCACCCCTTACTACACTTTTGAATCCCTGGACGCGTTCCCCGAGCTGGCGCACGCGGTGTTCACCCGCCGCGGGGGCGTGAGTCCGCCGCCGTGGGACAGCCTGAATTTAGGCTGGACTGTGGGGGATGACGAGGCCCGCATCGAGGAGAACTATCGCCGGGTGGCTGCGGCAATGGGTGTGAAGCGAGAGTCGTTGACCACCACCTGGCAGGTGCACGGCAACGTCATCCTCCTGGCCGATGCGAAGCATCGCGGAGGCAGCCTGGGCAAAGCGGACGGGCTGATCACCAACACGCCCGGCATTCCCCTGCTGCAACGCTACGCGGATTGCACGCCCATCCTGCTGTATGATCCCGAACATCGGGCCGCGGGCATCGCCCACGCGGGCTGGCAGGGCGTGGTCAACCGCACGGCCGAGGCCGCGGTGCGGGCCATGCAGCAAACTTTCGGCAGCGATCCCGCGGCGATGACGGCAGCGGTGGGCCCGGCCATCGGCCCCTGCTGCTACGAGGTGGGCCCTGAGGTCGTCGCGGCCATCCGCGACAGCCAGCGCGACGCCGATGATCTACTGCGGCCCAGCCAGAGAGAAGGCCACGCCTATCTGAATCTGTGGGAGGCCAACGCCCGGCAGTTGCGGGATGCGGGCGTGAGATTCGTGGAGGTGGCAGAGATGTGCACCGCCTGCCACACCGACATCTTCTTTTCTCACCGGGGCGATCACGGCAAATCGGGGCGTTTTGGCGCGGTGATCATGCTGCGATAGCCAGTTTTCTGCCCCAGTCTCTCATTTCATGCGCCCGAGCATCTCGATCTCGGCGAATTCGATGACGGGGACGCCATCGCTGGTGGTTGCGCCAAACTGCACGCGACGCACGCGGCCTTCCAGCCGCAGTTCAGCGGTTTCCAGCAGGAAGATCTGACCCGGTTTCAGGGGGAAGACGGGCATGTCTTCCCGCACGTAGCGGGCCCTGAGCGCGGGGTCTGTGGCAACGACCGGAGGAACCAGCGCCGCGTCGGTGGTTTGCGTATCGCTTTTGTCGAACAACCACACTTCCAGGGTTATGGCCAGGTTGGGGTTGCCGGGGGCTGTCTGCCCGGCGCTCAGACCATATTCGCCAAGATAATCGTCGTTGGCTTCGATGGCAATGATGGTATTGTAGGCCGGGTCGCCATCGAAGCGCAACACCTGCGGCGCGAGGGGCTGATCCTCGTCATCGACCGCTGTCATATCGTCCGGGGTGGGCGGCGCGATGCCGGGAGATGCAGGGGGTTCTTCGTCGGGCTCGGGGATGGTGGGGGAAAAATCGTCAGGAGGAATGTCTGGCGTCGCCTCGGGAGGCGGCACATCGACATCGAACAAAGGTGGAACGTCTTCGATCTCCGCGTCGTCGAAAGGCGCTGCATCAGAAAAATCGATATCCTCGACTTCGTCGCGGGCGTCTTCGCCCACCGGGGTGATGGCCAGGGGCGCGGCCGGGCGCGGCCCTGGCGTAGTCTCGGAGACAGGCTCTTTCGGGGGCGCTGCGCCAGAATCTTCATCTGGCTCTTGTTGACCCAGCAGCCCGAATTTCTGGGCAATGAGAATGAGCCCGACCAGCACGGCCAGGGCCAATAGCAGGGCCGCCAGCCATACGATGCCATAACTCCGCCGCAATGGCGCCGACTGTGCGTTCCCGGCGAAAGAAAGATGTAAATCCTGCGCCAGCAGGCGCAAATAGGCCGCGCTGGCGGGATTAGTCGTTTCGACGGATTGGGCCAGTTGGTTGAACATGACCGCCAATTGCTCTGGCTCCCAATAGCGCAGTCGTTTGGCCGCGGTGCGCAGATTCCCTGTCGCGGCGTAGCTCTCAGCTGTCATCAACAGATATTCATTGATCTCCTCGGGCCGGAGTTCGTTGGGATAAACCTGGGTGTGTTTGACTGGGAAGAGGAGCCAGCCGAACACCAGCCACCCCACGATCACGCCAATCACAAAAATAACCAGGCCGCGCCAAAAAGGATTGGACCATCGCTCCTGAGAGAAGGAGCGGGCGTCGTTGAGAAATTCCTTGCCTTTCGTCATAATGTCGGGGGAAACGCGGGATGACGGGAATGCAGATGCAGAATGTCCCGAATGGAGGTTCGGGCGCGTTGATTGGGGGATAGTGCAGAGTATAGTGTAGTCATCGCTGAAACGCAAAACGTCTTACGCCCGCCCCTCTTGCTGTTTCATCGCGAGATCGATGATGTATTCATCGGGCGCTTGCACGGCCACGACGCGCCCTATGACAGTGACCTCGCCCTTAGCCATCAACTCGATGTCCACAACGACCTTCCGTCCCTTGATCTCCGCGGCCCGCCCGTGCAGCTCCAGCTCGACGCCCAGGGGCGTTGGTTTCAGATAATCCACATGGAGGGACGCTGTGAGAAAACGCAGGGGCGGGCCATCATCATCCATCTTCCGATTTGCAGCTCGATATGCGTAGGCCGCAGCGGAGCCCGTGCCATGGCAATCGATGAGGGAGGCCAACAAGCCGCCATACACATAGCCCGGAATGGCGATATGATAAGGCTGCGGCGTGAACCAGGCCACGGTTTCATCACCATGCCAATAGCTTTTCAGATGATAGCCATGCTCGTTCAATCGGCCGCAGCCATAGCAATGAGCCAGATGATCGGGATAGTAGTCCTGAAAGGGCCTCTGATAAGCAATGATCGCTTCCTTTTCTTTGGCGTTCATAACGACCTCATTGATGAAAACAATTGGGCGAATAATGATTGATAAGTAATGATTAAAGTCAAAACCACACGGATTTCATCGCTGATCGTTGTTCATCAATCATTGATTGGCGTTAGTAGAAGCATGATGCCAGACGCTAGCAACACCCTTCTTATTTCCGATAACGTCCATCTTGTTATCGTATGAGTATAATCCTTTTTGCGCCGCGTGCGAAATCGAATGGGGGACAATTTCAAATTTGAATTCATAGCAAAAGGTTCATTTCGCCATGTCGGTTACGGTGTAAAGCGCTCTTTTGAAGCGTCTTTTCGATCGAAAATGTGCTGGAATGGAAGGATCGTGGTATGATTGTGGCGTACATCCAACCCAATAAGTCGGTCCAACGGAGGACAGATATGGAAATTCGAGGACATACATTCCTGATTCTCGGTGGCGCCGGTCAGGTCGGCAAGGCGGTTTCGCGACGGTTGCTGGCTCACCATCCCCGTCATCTGGTGATTGCATCCATCGATCAGGCCAGTGCGGAGGCGACCGCAGCGCTGCTGTCCAAAGAGGCGCCCGATGGCGTCAAAATCAGCGCCTGTTGGGGCAACATCTTCGTGCGGTGGGAGTACAAAGATATGCGGTGGGAGGAGATGCTGGCCGACGGGGCGATACGGCGGCAATTGCTTTCCGATTTGCTGGAGCCCATGGTGGGGGAACGCAAGGACGACATTCTGAGCAATTCGACTCTGGCCCGATTCGTGCGCAAATACGAGCCCGACGGCATCGTCGATTGTATCAACACGGCCACCGCGTTCGCCTATCAGAACATCTACGCCAGCAGCCGCGAATTGCTGGACGCCATGCGTGATCCTGATCCGCAAAAACATCTGAAGATGGCCGAACAGCATGTGCTGCGCACCTACATCCCCCATCTGGTGCGGCATATCCAGGTGCTAAACGAGGTGACGAAGTTCTCGGGCGAACATTGGGACGGCGTGCGCATGTACATCAAGGTGGGCACCAGCGGCACCGGTGGCATGGGGTTGAACATCCCCTACACCCACGGCGAAGAGAAGCCCTCCTCGATGCTGCTGTCCAAGTCGGCTTTGGCGGGCGCGCACAGCCTGCTCATGTTCCTGCTGGCCCGCACGCCGCCCACCCGCAAGGTGGTCAAAGAGATCAAACCCACCGCGGCCATCGGCTGGGCGCAGATCGGCTATGGGCCCATCAAGCGCCGCGGGCGTCCCATCGAATTGTATGACTGCCCGCCGGAGGAGGCTTATCCCCTGGACGCAGCCCTGGTTGATGCGGGCGATTTCGGTCAGCCCACGGGCGAGGTGCTGGAGAATGTGTACGTGGACACAGGGGAAAACGGCCTCTTCGCCTTGCAGGAATTCTCCACCATCACCTCTCTCAACCAGATGGAGTATGTAACGCCCGAGGAGATCGCCCATTACATCGTCATGGAGATTCAGGGCGGCAACACCGGCTTCGACGTCATCAGCGCGCTGGATCAATCGGTGCTGGGGCCCACTTATCGGGCGGGCGTGTTGCGGGAAGGCGCGCTGGCCCGGATGCGGCATCTGGAGTGGGAGCACGATGTGGAGAGCATCGCGTTCGAGATTTTGGGCCCGCCCCGGCTCTCCAAGCTGCTGTTCGAAGCTCATCTGCTGAAGCTCATCAGCGATGACAGCATGGCCCGGGTGTTGGGCATGACGCCCGAGGAGCTTTCCGTTGCCGCGTATGAGCGCCTGAAAGAGGACGCCCGTCTGCGCTCGCAGATTCTCTCTATCGGCATCGCCATTCTTACGCCCGACGGCGAAAAGCTGATGCGCGGGCCGCAGATCAAGGCCGACAACGCGGACGATGGCTGGGTGGACCTGACGCCCGCCAACATGGCCCACTGGCAAGAGCGCATTCGTCAAATTCAAGATCGCACTCATTCAGAGCTGCTGGCCGACGGCGGTCAATACTCCTCCCGCTTCTACCGCGTCTTCGTAGACCCGGCCACGGGCGATGTGAAAGACCACATCGTGCCGGGCGACCTGGCAGGCTGGATTTTCACCTATGAGGAGAGCGGCATGAGGGTGAAGTCGTAGCGCACTTTGACGTTTGACGCGTTTTGCCAGGCGCTGGCCACCCGAAACTGTAAAGATACCGGATGGACAAGCTGAGCCACGCCTGGATTTGGCTCTCACGAAAAATCCTTCAGAGCGAAGGCCCGGAGCCCATGAAGGAAGAAAGACGCGGATTTGGAGCGGAATCCCCCTCTGAACTGTCACATTTTCTCCGTGATCTCTATATCGTTGTGGTGAAACAACCTTTTTGCAGCGGAGCCGAATTTGAAATGGCCGCCCGGATCAAAACGCCATTTGACAGGGCGCAATATTTTCTATATAACTCGTATAGCGCGTTGGGCAACCAGCGCCACGGCAATATCATCCGTTCATATCACACAAGGAGGTTTCTTATGCAGGCCAACGAAGGCAAATGGGATCGCATCATCCGCGTCATTCTCGGTCTCGTTCTTTTCTATGTGGGTTACGCAACACTGGCTTCGCCATGGAATTACGTAGCCTACGTCCTCGGCTTGATTTCGCTGGTCACCGGTTTGATTGGTTTTTGTCTCATCTACTCAATTTTCAAGATCAACACCAAAGGCGGTTGATCTCATCAAATCATCCACATGCGTTGCGGAGCGGCGGGGGCGCAGGTCTCGCCGCTCCGCGCGCGATGATGTTGTCGCATGTCTTCTCGTCCCCCCACGCTGTTGCCCCGATTGAAGGAGCTGGGGCTTGCGCCTCGCAAGGGGCTGGGGCAGCACTTCCTCACTGATCCCAACATCCTCGACGCCATCGTCGCCGCGGCAGATCTGCCGCCCGACGCTGTGGTCATCGAGGTGGGGCCCGGGCCTGGCGTATTGACCGCAGCCCTGATTCCAGTCACAGGACGATTGATCGCCATCGAGCTGGATAATCGATTGGCGCCGCTGCTGGCTGAGTTGTATGAGGATTGGCCACATGTTCACGTCATTCAGGGAGACGCCCTGGAGATCTCGCCCAACCAGGCGCTGGCGCAAAGCGGCGGCGTAGCGCCTTATTATGTGCTGGGAAATATCCCGTACTACATCACCTCACCTCTGCTGCGTCATTTTCTCGAGGCCGAACCGCGGCCCGAGCGCATGGTGTTCACCATCCAACAGGATGTGGCGAAGCGCATCGCGGCTCATCCCCCAAAGATGAGTTTGCTGGCGGTGTCGGTGCAGGCATACGCGCGCCCGAGCATTGTGCGCAAATTGCCGCCGGGCGCGTTTACGCCCCCCCCCAAGGTGCACTCGGCGGTGTTGCGGCTGGACGCATTGCCGCAACCTCTGATTCCGCCACACCTGCGCAACAATTTCTTTCGGGTTGTCAGAGCGGGGTTCGGACAAAAGCGCAAAACATTGCGCAATAGTCTGGCTGGGGGCCTGGGGCTTCCCGCCGCTCTCACCGGTGTGGCTATTAGCGCCGCCGGGTTAAATCCCAAACAGCGAGCCCAGGAGTTGAGCATTCCCCAATGGCTACGACTAACGGACGAAATCAAAAGGCTGGAAGGTCATAGGTAGCAACGCCAGGGCAAGGCGTCACCATTCGGGCGGCCCTTCGGTGGGGCGCAGATATCGAATGGGGATTTCGGGCGCGGGAGTGACGACAGGCGTGGGGACGGAATCTCGTTTCACCACGTAAGGATGGATGTTGGTCATGCGCCACTGCCAGAGTGCGATGAATAGCGCCGTCAGGCTTAGGATAATCAGCCATTTCAACGCCCGCGGCGCCCGGGGATGACGCCAGGGCAATGTTCGGAGTTTCACGGTGGGGGCGCTGGCACGCACGTTCATCGGGCGAGCGCCCCGAACGTATCGCGGCAGCGGTCGATTGCCCTGAAGCTGATAGCGGTGGCACTGTTCGAAATGGCCGCCCAGACAATACCGCGTTTGCTGGGCTCTGGGAAGATGAATGGACGAGGCCAGCAGGCAATAGTTGTCAGGGCCGGGCGTCAATGCTGGATGGGATGCGCTGCGCCCGCGCAGATAGGGACAAACCCGTTCGATGACGGTCATCTCATCAGGCATAATATCCTCGCCGCTCGGGCGGCAGCATCTCGGCGATGCGACGCATGATAATGTCGGTGTAAGGCCCCATGTCGCGACTCCGGGCCTTGCGGGCCTCGGGCGGCAGGCGGAAAGGCTCACCTACGCGGAAGTGCACACGGGGGCGTCGCAGGTGCAGCCAATCGCTGATGATGTTTTCGTGTCCCCACATGGCGATGGGAATGATCTGCGCGTCGGATCGGCTGGCCAGCCAGGCCGCGCCGTCATGGCCCTGGCGCAGGATGCCGTCATGGGATCGCGTGCCCTCGGGCGCCACGCCCAATACCCGACCCGCCTTGAGCGCCCGCAACGCTGTGGTCAACGCCTGTCTGTCGGGGGCACCGCGATGAACGAAGATGGCTTGTCCGAAGTGTCGAAAGAGGATGTTGATGAGAGGCGTTTTATCCCACTTATCTGCGGCGAAAGTCACGGGCGGCGTCTTGCTGAAGGCCGATATCAGGATGACGTCGAACCAGACAACATGGTTGGGCGCGAGAATGGCGGGGCCTGTCTCGGGCAAATGCTCCAATCCCTGCACATCCAAATGAATGAGGAATTTGAAAAGAAATCGCAGGACGCGCTGGACGAAATCCCAGCCCAGCGGTTTGACGATGGGATAAGATTCAGAGGTTGTGGAATCAGTCATGAGGAGATGAGGAACGCCGTCCTTCGGCCTGGATATGATAATTGGCAACGGGCCAATGCGCAGGGATGAGTTCTGCAGAGAAGAAACCGTTCTCGCCCGGAGCCAGATTAGCGGGATCGGTTTGCACTCGCCTTACAGCTACAACTCGCCCATCGTTGTCATAAAGGATGACGGCAACCTGGACAGCCCGAGCGTCGTCCGTCCCTCGATTTACGACCTCGCCCCGGAGGATGTAAACTGACTTGCCGGTCTCTTGAGCCAGGATGTTTTCGAGATCGAGATCGCGATAATAAAACGAGACATGAGCGGGCTGAGCGCTGCCGATCCGGGCGTAGTAGCTGGTGAATGAGTCGGGAGGCGACGAGAATCTCAAACTAAATCCCGCTGTTTCGCCCGAAGCCAGCATATCTTGTTGGATGGGGGCGCGGGCGCTGGCGACCAATTCGCCGTTTTGCGCCAGCAAATCCACCTGTATGATGACGTCCTCCAATGCTCCACCATCCAGCAGCGTGACCTGCCCCATCGCCCACAAGGCGTCGGTCTGTCGCCAAAAGGTGAGGGGGCTGATCCGGGCAGGAGGCGGCGTGGGCGCGGGCGTGGGAGTCCCTGCGCTCAGCCGGGCCTCGGGATCGGTGGGGATGATGATCATCTGGCCTGCGAGCAGCCCGCGCGGATCGGTGATACCGTTGACTTCCTGAATGGCCTGCACCGTGACGCCATATTCGCGAGCCAAACCAATGAGGGTGTCGCCCGCCTGCAAGATGTGGATGATGGGCGTGGGCTCGGGCGTGGGCGTGGCGGTAGGCTCGGGCGGGGCGGGAACCGGGG
>JALXAF010000450.1 GCA_026992375.1 Anaerolineae bacterium | reverse complement strand
CCCTCCCCCGATACTCGCTGCGCTCGTGTTCGGGGGAGGGAGATGCTCATCTGCTACACAAATTGGCAAAGCGATGGGCTCCTCCCCCTGCAAGGCGCAGCCGAAGCGGGGGGAGGCCGGGAGGGGGGCTTGTCTCCGAACCAAATTTGAAATTGCTGGCGTAATGCGTAAAGACTTGACGCATCACGTATCACGCATCACGCCCGGCGCAGACTCGCGCACTGGCGCCCTGGCGGCCTTTTGCAGAAAGCGCCAACGCGCTATCTGCTGAACAGCGCCACGGTGGTGAAATAATAGGTCTGTGGGGCCGTGTCGATGGCGGTGGCCTCGACAAAGCGATAGTTGGCCGCTGTCAGTTGTTCCATGTCTCGGGCCAGGGTGGCGGGATTGTGGGCCACGTAGACCAGCCGCCGCGCGCCCAGCCGGGCCAGATTCTGGGCGACGCGATGCCCCAGGCCCGTCTCGGGCGGCGTGACCACGGCCAGTCGGATGGGGTCTTGCAGCTTGCGCAACACTTTGGGCGGCGGGCCTTCGTGCAGGATGACGTTATCCAGATGGCCGCAACTGAAGGCCGCGTTCTCCATGGCGTAGGGGTTCTCCTCCACGCCGATGACGAGGCTGACGGTCTCGGCCAGGCCCAGGGTGAAGAGCCCGTGCCCGCTGTAAACATCCATCAGCGCCTGGCCCGTGCCCGCCCGCAGATACTCGCGCACCTGGGCGATGAGGAGCTCCGCGGCCGGGATGTTGTAGGGGCGTCGGGCGCCGGGCCCAAGCCGATAGGTGCGCCCGGCGATGGTCTCGAAATACCAGGGATCGCCCACCAGGGGCTGAATGCGACCATCGCTGGTTTCCAGCACGATGGAGACGGGGAAATCCACCTCGATGGCGGGCGCTTCATCCCCGCGGGTGCGCAGGGCCGCCAGCTTCTCGCCCGTGCTCAGGCTCACGGTCAAATCCACGCTGCGCAGGCCATCCCAGGCCACGTTGAAATCCTGGAACAGGGCCTCCAGGTCAGAGTGCAGCAGGGGGCAGGCGTCGATGGGCTGGATGTCGTAGCCGCCCGGTTTGCGCAGGCCCAGGGCGTCGCCGGCGTTGTAGAACAGCATCTGGGTGCGATAGCGCCAGACATCGCCCGCGCCTTTGGTTTTGCGCACCAGCGGCTTCTTCAACCCGCCCAGGCGCTGCAACTGGTCGCGCAGGATGCGGGCCTTGTAATCCAGTTGGGCGGGACGGTCGATGTGTTGCCACTGGCAGCCGCCGCAGCCCTCGGGCCCGAAGTGCGGGCAGGCGGGCGTGATGCGGTTGGGACTGGGCTCCAGCACGTCGACCAGGCGGGCCCGGGCCCAGCGTTTGTGCACTTCGGTCAGTTCGACGCGCACGCGCTCGCCGGGCAGGGCATAGGCCACAAAGATGACGCGGTTATCGTATTTGCCCAGGGCCTCGCCGCCGTGGGCGACGCCGGTCAGTTTGAGGTCGAGGATGTTTTTCACGGTGTTGGAGACAACGCGCGATGGCGACACTGATTTTTGGTGACAGGATACAGGACGCCTTCATCGAGATGCAGGCGCTGACGCAGTTCATCAAAAGAGATATGAAGGAGATCCGCCGTGTGGGTTTGCATCTGGCAGACACACCAATCGAACAGTGCCCGCAACGCGGCGCATGTATCGGGACGAGCAAGCACGTGGCTCACATCCAGGAGCGAAAGGATGGCTCCCATGGTTTCCGTCTCGGAATAGTCTTGACAGCGCCTTTTCAGCTCCCCTTTGGGATGCCGGATTTGCTCGACGTCGCCTGGATAATCATCCAACGGAGGCGTGCAATCCAGCACCTGATTGACAGCCTGAGCATCGGCGAAGAAATAAGCCTCCAGCATCGTCACCAAAAAATGCACGGCGACCCGTCGTTTTTGTTCCTCTTCCAACGCTTGTTCCAGGGCATCCCTGTACCGCTCGAATACGGCCTGCACCTGATCTCGACGATCATGTTCCAAATCATCGATGAGCAGTGCGAAACTGCACGGCTCTTTTCTTTGTAGAAAATTTCGGGCTGGCAGGCTGATGCGTCTCTCGTCTTTGGTGGGGATGCGTTTGTTCGTTCCCACAACCTCAATCCTTCGATGGCGAGAAGTTCGAGGAGACAACTGCTCAATCTTGCCTATGACCTCAAAATGACACACGCCCGTAGCCATCAAGGCTCGGAACAAATGGTGCAAATACTTCCGCTCCCCTTCCCCCGTGACAAGAAGGCCGAAATGAAGATACGTACAGGACGAGACGTCATCCTTCGTCATGTCATTGGCTCCGCCAGAAACGATTTGCTTTGCGGCGCAATCAATTCCGCCATGTACAACGATCCGGCTGCATACTCCTCCAGAAGGTCCTGGATGCCTTCGACTTCATCCAACCACTGCATCAGCGTCTCTCCGCGCGGCCCGATCTCCACTGCCAGGATATGAGAGGGGTGGAATTGACTGAGCAAAACGGGAGAATGGGTGGCGATAAACACCTGCTTGTTCCATTTTCCGACCGCCAACTGGACAGCTTCGGCAAAAACCGAAATGGCGTAAGGATGCAGCGAGGCTTCGGGTTCATCGAATAGAATAAGAGAATCCCGATCATACCCCTCCGAGAACAACGCTGTCAGATGAATGAGCATTTGCAAATGCCCATCCGACACGCCGGATGCTTGAATGGGATGCTTCCGCTCCCTTTCGATGAAATGCCCATACACGCTGCCAGGGCCAGTTTGTTCAAGAAAGAGATCGTCAAAAGAAGGGAAACCGCGACGCATGAAGCCGATGATCGTATCGTATCGGTCATCGACCACACGTCGATCATGCAAGTTGCGCAACACCGACCAGAGATTTTCGCCTCGCTCCCACAGAAATGTCTGATAGCTCGATTCAGAGCCGAATTTGCGAATGCCGTACAGATTGACCTCGCGGGAACGATAAAAATGAAGATAGTGAAGCAACCTATCCAGATCGAACGCCGCTGTGGGCGAGCGTTCTTCCAGATCAAGATACCGGGTTAAAGCCAGTTTCTCGGGTTCTCTCAATTGCACTTGCACCGTCTGTTGCAATGACGTGTGGTAGAAATTGACTTTGTCGCTGCCCACCCTGCGATGGATCAACACCCGGCCGGTAGCCTTCTCTTCCAACTTTTCACCCACGAAGGGTTCGATACGCCCCGAGGAGAATCCGAAGGTGACTGTATAGCGGGCCGTCTCCGTTTCGACGCTAATGATGATGGGCGCGTCTTGAGGGGCGCCGTCCCACAACACCCCAATACCGTGGCTCCGTTCACTGGCGGCAATGTCCACGCCCTGCTTGGCGCAGCCGCGCAAAAACCAGAGGGTATCCAGAAAAGTCGATTTCCCGGCGCCGTTGGGGCCAAAAAGGACATTCAGAGGCTTGGGATTCGTCGCGACATTTTCCAGTGAACGAAAATTACGAATGTGCAAGCCTGTGAGATAATTGCTCATTTTGAATCCTGAAAGTTGTTGAAAGGGACGCTTCACTCATCATAAGCATTCAATTATAGCATTACTATTTCTCAAAACCCAATCGTAGTACGACGACAGGTGCATTCCCAAATTGGGGCGCACTGGCCGAATAGAATTCGGTTCTGAGGGCGTTCCGCCGCATGTCCTCCTCCTGCGAGGACATTTTTGGGCGCAAATTGGCCTGTCTGCGCAGGCAGACAAGCGGCCGCAGGCCCCCAGCTCTGATTTCAATCGGCAGGTTCTGGCAAGAAATGCAAATTTACCCCCAAAATTGGAACGCACCCTACGGCGACTCAGAAATTTCCAAATCTGGCCCGATGAAATCACCTTGAATGAGAATGAACCATGCAAAAAAACAAGTCCCCGCCGGAGCGTCGGCAGGGACTTGGGTCATCTGACGTCGTTTGGAATTATCATCGGCTTTGCGCCGCAATGCTCGGCCAAGGCGCGTCTTCTCTCACCGCACTATTCCGACAGCATTCGTCGCAGCACGGTGTGGAGGATGCCGCCGTTGCGGTAGTATTCGACTTCGACGGGCGTGTCGATGCGGCTGATGACCTGGAATTCGGTCACCTTGCCGTCGGCGTCTGTGGCCCGCACGGTGAAGGTCTGTCCGGCCTTCATGTCGTTGTCCAGGCCCAGGATGTCGTAGGTCTCGAAGCCGGTCAGGCCCAGGCTGGCCGCGCTCTCGCCCGGTTTGAATTGCAGGGGCAGCACGCCCATGCCCACCAGATTGGAGCGATGGATGCGCTCGAAGCTCTCGGCGATGACCGCGCGCACGCCCAGCAACTGCGTGCCCTTGGCCGCCCAGTCGCGGCTGGACCCGGTGCCGTATTCCTTGCCCGCGATGACCAGCAGCGGCGTGCCATCTTCCTGATACTTCATGGCCGCGTCGAAGACGCTCATCTGCTCGCCCGTGGGCTGATACACGCTGTAACCGCCTTCCACGCCCGGAACCAGCTTGTTGCGGATGCGAATGTTGGCGAAGGTGCCGCGCATCATCACCTCGTGATTGCCGCGGCGGCTGCCATAGCTGTTCCACTCGCTGCGAGGCACGCCATGCTCCAGCAGATATTTGGCCGCGGGGCTGTCTGGGGCGATGACGCCCGCGGGAGAGATGTGATCGGTGGTGACGGTGTCGCCCAGGTAAAGCAGCACCTTGGCCCCGGTGATGGGCTGGATGTCGGGCATCTCGGGCGTGACATCCATGAAGAAAGGCGGCTCTTTGATGTAGGTGCTTTCGGGCCAATCGTACACATCGCCGCCGGTGACGGGGATCTCGTTCCAGGCTTCGTTGCCCTCATAGACGTTGGCGTATTCCTCTGCGAACATCTCGGGCTTGAGAGACTGGCGGATGGCGGAACGCACTTCCTCCTGGGTGGGCCAGATGTCCTTCAGGTAGACGGGCTCGCCGTTGGGATCGTTGCCGATGGGCTCGGTTTCGAAATCGATATCCACCGTGCCCGCCAGCGCATAGGCCACCACCAGCGGCGGAGAGGCCAGATAATTGCCCTTGGTGTGAGGCGAGACCCGGCCCTCGAAGTTGCGATTGCCGCTGAGCACCGCGGTCACAGCCAGATTGCCCGCCTCCACCGCTTCGCGGATGGGATCGGGCAGGGGGCCGCTGTTGCCGATGCAGGTGGTGCAGCCATAGCCCACCACGTGGAAGCGCAGCGCCTCGAGGAAAGGCAACAGGCCCGAGGCTTCGAGATAGCGGGTGACCACCTTGGAGCCGGGCGCCAGACTGGTCTTGACCCAGGGCTTCACATCCAGGCCCGCTTCCACCGCCTTTTTGGCCACCAGAGCCGCGGCCATCATCACGCCGGGATTGCTGGTGTTGGTGCAGGAGGTGATGGCCGCGATGACCACGTCGCCGTGGGTGAGATCGAATCGCACATTGTCTTCCTCCACGGTGACGCTGTTGCTCAAATCCTCCTCCTTCAGGCCGATGCCCTGAGGCCCGGGAGGCGCTGTCAGGGCTCGATGGAACTCCTTCTTCATATCCGCCAGGCGGATGCGGTCGGCCGGGCGTTTGGGGCCGGCCAGGCTGGGTTCGACCGCACCCATGTCCAGCTCCAGCACCGCGGTGTATTCCGGCTCGGGAGCGTCGTCGGTGCGGAAGAGCCCCTGCTCCTTGGTGTAGCGGGCCACCATCTCGATGAGCTCCTCGCTGCGGCCCGAGCCCGCCAGATAGCGCAAAGTCTCCTCGTCCACCGGGAAGAAGCCCATGGTCGCGCCATATTCGGGGCTCATGTTGGCGATGGTGGCGCGGTCGGCCAGGCTCAGCCTGCTGACGCCCGGGCCGAAGAACTCGACGAATTTGCCCACCACGCCGAACTTGCGCAGCATCTCGGTGATGGTCAGCACCAGGTCGGTGGCGGTGGCGCCTTCGGGCAGCTCGCCCGTCAGCTTGAACCCCACCACATCGGGGGTGAGCATGAAGATGGGCTGGCCCAGAATGACGGCCTCGGCCTCGATGCCGCCCACGCCCCAGCCGACGACGCCCAGGCCATCGATCATGGTGGTGTGGCTATCGGTGCCCACCAGGCTATCGGGGAAGGCCACCACATCGCCATTGTCGGGGCTGATCTGCACCACCCGGGCCAGATATTCCAGGTTGATCTGATGAATGATGCCGGTGTCGGGGGGAACGGCCTTGAAATTCTCGAAGGCTGTGCCGCCCCACTTCAGGAAGGCGTAGCGTTCCCGATTGCGTTCGAACTCCCGCTCTGCGTTGTAGAAGAGGGCATACAACGCGCCGAAACGATCCACCTGCACCGAATGGTCGATGACCAGATCCACCGGGATGTGCGGATTGATGCGCCTGGGGTCTTTGCCCTGGCGGGCCATCTGGCTGCGCAATGCGGCCAGATCCACCACCGCGGGCACGCCGGTGAAGTCCTGCATCACCACTCGAGCGGGCTTGAAGGGCATTTCACCCCGTTTACCGTTGGGCTGCCAGTTGGCCAGCTTCACCACGTCATCCTCGGTGACGGCGAAATCGTCCACCTGACGCAGCGCGGCCTCCAGCAGCACCTTGATGGAGTAAGGCAGGCGAGAGATGTTGGCGACGCCTTGCTCTTCCAGCGCGGCCAGCCGGTACATCACCGCCGGGCCGCTGCCGGTGTCGAAGGTTGTTCGGGCTCCGAATGTGTTTTTCAGGCTCATTGTTTTTTCTCCATAGAGACGGGGCCACAGCAATGTGACGCCGGATTGAGGTCATTTGAAGGCATTATAGCACGATTTTCTTCCGCATTATGAAAAGAGCGTCTCATTTTGTGCAAGATGTCGACGCTACGCCCCAGATGATTCCAGCGCCCGGGCGATGTGCGCGGCCAGACGCACGTTGTTTTCCAGCAGCGCCAGATTGGCCCGCAGCGAGACCTCGCCCGTGTAGTCGGCGATGTACGCCAGCAGGAAGGGGGTGATCTCCTTGCCTTTCACGCCCGCCTCATCGGCCGCGGCCAGGGCTTTGGTGATGGCTTCATTGGCCAGGTCTTCGTCCATCGCGTCTTCTTCGGGCACGGGAACGGTGACCAACATGCCGGTGCGCAGGCCCAAACGCCGGTGCGCCCGCCAGATGGCCGCGACCTCCTCGGGCGCGTCGCAGCGGGCGTCCACGGGCAGGCCGCTGTTGCGAGTGTAGAAAGCGGGGATTTCATCCACGCCATAGCCGATGACGGGCACGCCCAGGGTTTCCAGCCGCTCGCGGGTGCGAGGCAGGTCCAGAATAGCCTTGGCTCCGGCGCAGACCACCAGCACCGGAATGGTCGCCAGAGCCAACAAATCCGCAGATTCATCGTAATCGTCGCCGCGATGCACGCCGCCCAGTCCGCCGGTGGCGAAGACCTGAATGCCACGACGATGGGCCACCCACATGGTGGTGGCCACGGTAGTGGCAGCATGCAAGCCGCGGGCGGCCACGATGGCGAGATCGCGCAGAGAGGCTTTGATCACATCCTCGCCCTGGGCGAAGTGGGCGATCTGTTCGGGCGTGAGGCCCGCCACGGGCTCGCCTCGCCAAAAACCGCAGGTGCGGGGCTCGGCGCCCGCTTCGCGGGCTACATCTTCGAGATGCAGCGCGGTTTCGTAGTTTTTTGGGTAGGGCAAGCCGTGGGCGATGACGGTGGATTCGAGGGCGATGGTGGGGGTTGGCATGAGCAAATTGTTGTGTGAGTGTATGCGATGGCGTCAAGTTTTTCTTTGTCTCTTTTTTCGTAACTACCAAGGTAGGCCTGCTGAGCCAACATCCAAGACAACATTCGTCAGTTTTGCAGCCTTGGCCGCTGAGCATTTGCCCCCACCCCAGCCCTCTCCCGCAAAGGAGCGGAGCGACTGGGCGGGGGAGGGAGCCGCTGGTTTGCAGAGGGATTTTGCTGGCGGAGAGGTCTTCCCCCCGCTTGCGGGGGGGAGCGAGGGGGGCCTGCCGCAGCAGAAGCCAAGCCACCGAAAACATACAGACTACGTTAGCAGTTACCCTTTTTCCTCTGCGCCTTTGCGTGAGACATTTTCTCAGATGACGACGCCCGTGGGG
The DNA here is from genome assembly GCA_026992375.1 of Anaerolineae bacterium. Lineage (GTDB taxonomy): Bacteria > Chloroflexota > Anaerolineae > J102 > J102 > M2005. Next base: position 2,970 of record JALXAF010000450.1, on the reverse strand, counting down.
TCGTTGCCAGCATCGATCATTGCCTTGCGTACATTGACCGGGATAAGCAGCAGCAGGCCCACGATGAAGAAGGCGATAAGAGAGAGGATGGCGACCCGGGAGCTGCCGGTGAATTGCACGGCCGCGGCAAAAACCAACGGCCCGATCCACGACGTGCCCCGTTCGCTGATCTCATAAAACCCAAAATACTCGGATTCATTCTGGCGGGGGATGAGCTGGGAGTAGAGGGAGCGGCTGAGAGCCTGCGATCCGCCCATCACCAAAGCGACGAACGCGCCCAACACGAAAAGCTGCCATATCTCATAGAGCAGCGCATAGGCGTAGATGACGATGCCCGCCCAGATGATCACAGAGACGATAATCGCCTTCTTGGCCCCGATCTTTCCGGCCAGCCAACCGAAGAGCAGCGCCCCGAAAAAGGCCAGGAACTGGATCATCAAGATCAAGATCATCAGTACATCCGCTCCCGCCCCCAGCTCGGTGGCGGCGAACATGGTGGAGACGACGATCACCGTCTGGATGCCATCGTTGTAAATGAGATAGGCGATGAGGTACTTCAGGGTTTCGGGATATTCCCGATACATGGTGGTGAGCGTGCGCCAAATCTGCTTTAGCCCCTGACTGAGATAGGATTCCCCCTCGGGGAGCTGCTTGAGGGGCGGGCGTTGGCGCAGCTTGCGCGCGGGAAACGTCAGGGTGAAGATCAGCCACCAGGCTCCGGCCAACGCCAGTCCCAGGCGCACGGCCAGCCCTTTGTCCTCCATCAGCGTGTAGAGCGCCAGGGCGATGGCCAATGCAATACCCCCGCCCAGGTAACCTAGAGCCCAGCCAAAAGAGCTGACGCGATCTCGATCTTTGGGTTCGGCGATGTCGGGCAGGAACGCATTGTAGAGCACCACGGCCGCGCCAAAGGATAGATTGGCGATGATGAAAAGCAATCCGCCCAGCAGAACCGCGCCGTTGGTTCCCAGCGCCGGCATATCGGGCTTGACAAAGAACAAAAGCAGCGTAGCCACAGCGCCGATGGTGGCGAAAGTCAGCATCAGGCGCTTCTTCAGTCTCGAATAGTCGGCAATGGTGCCCAGCAGGGGCAGGAAAAGCACCTGCAAGATGACCGAAACCGAGACCATGGTCGGAAAGAATGCGTCGGGCTCGAAGCGCATTCCCAGGAAATGGACGCCATTGGTGGCCTGGGCCAGATTGGAAAGATAAGGCCCGAGCAAAGTCGTGACGACGATGGTGCTGAACGCGGAATTGGCCCAATCGTACATGGCCCAACTGAAAATCTCGCCGCGATTGGTTTCGACGGGCCGATGAATAGCGGCTGCTTCACCCATGATTTCGCTCCTTTCGGGAATGAAATGAAAAAGGAATGAGACAAACGACGATGTTCGTTTCCAAATAATAACACATGATCTCCAGATTCAGCGCGTCGTTCCCCGACCCCAACCGCACAAAATTCCGGCTCAACAGGATTTCAGGGGGTATTGGCTTTACCAGACCCGCTGGATTGCGAATCCGCCCGGCATCTCACTCCCTGAAATCCAAAAGAACCAAAATCCCCCGTTTTCGTCCTACCCGCCTATCTGCGACATCACTCTCGACTGGGGGATTTCGCCATCGGGCAGACCATGGCCCCAGGGCTTGTAATAGGCCGCAGCCAGTATCTCTTGCTTGAGTTCATCGATGGGCATGCCCGAGCGCAAGGGCGTGAGGATGTCGTATTCGCCATCCCGCAGCAAACACAGGCGCAGCTTGCCATCCGCGGTCAGACGCAGACGGTTGCAACTGGCGCAGAAGGGTTCGGAGACCGAGCTGATGAAGCCGATGGAGCCGCGCGCGCCCGCCAGGCGATAGGGGCGGGCCGGATCCCGGGGATCGTGACCGGGTATCGCCTTCATCGGCCCCAGCGCCGCTTCGATCCGCTCGCGGGTTTCGCTGGAGCGCACCACCGCGGCCTGGGCGAAATCGGATTCGCTGGCAAAGGGCATCAGCTCGATGAAACGCACGTCCCAGGCCCGCTCCAGGGTGAGCCGGGCCAGCGCCGCCACTTCGTCCTCGTTGAATCCGCGAGTGACCACCACGTTGATCTTGATGGGATGCAGACCCGCGGCCTCGGCCGCCTCGATTCCAGCTAGCACCTTGTTCAAATCGCCGCGGCGGGTGATGAACCGGAATTTCCTGGGGTCCAGGGTGTCTAGCGAGATGTTCACCCGGGCCAGGCCTGCTCGGGCCAGGGGCTCGGCCAATTGCGCCAGCAAGATGGCGTTGGTGGTCATGGCGATGTCGCGAATCCCCTCGATGTGCGCAAGCTGACGCACGATCTCCACCACGTTGGGACGCACCGTGGGCTCGCCGCCCGTCAATCGTATCTTGTCGATGCCCAACTCCGCCATCATCCGGGCGATGGTGATGATCTCCTCGTCCGACATCAGTTCATGCCGGGGACGAAAGATCATATCCTCGGGCATGCAATAGACGCAGCGCAAGTTGCACACATCGGTGAGCGAGATGCGCAGATAGGTCAGGTTGCGCCCGAATTGATCGATGATGGCGGACCGTTGCCGAACAAGGGAGGGAGAGAGATGATTAGACATTGGCTGGCATTTTAGCAGGTGGAGCGGACAGGGGCAAGGACTTCTGAGGCAGCAGCCGGTAGGTGCAGCGGATCTCGCCATCGGCCATGTGGGCCACGCGCACGGGCGACATGCCCGTCAGCCGCTGAATGAGCAATTGATCGATCTGGCAGATCTCGGGATGCTCGCCGATGAGCTCGCGATAGGGACAATGGCAGGTGTGGAGCAGCAGCTCATCGGGGCCGCACTCACAAAAAGCCATGTAACCCTCCTCGTTGAGAAAATAGAGGACGGCTTGCAAACGATCCTCATCCGACATCGTCTCCAGGGCCGCGGGCGCTCGCAACGCTGTCTTCTCCGCCATCTCAGCCATCACGCCCGCGAACTGCTCGGG
>JALXAF010000449.1 GCA_026992375.1 Anaerolineae bacterium | reverse complement strand
CCGGCAGTTTACAGAAAATTCCACTCCAAACTAGCATTTTTCTTCCTCTGTGCGCTTTGTCCCCCGTGTTGAAAGATGTGTCAAAAACAATAACTGGATTAGTAAGAGCATACCACAATGCCAGGCTGATTGTCATGAAATATCTTGAAAAATTATTGGCAAGATAGCCGGACAGCGCAGGATATGTACGATCAGTGGTCAATTGGCGTTATGCATCACCCACTCGGCTTGCCGCGCCAACGTGACCACATCGGTGGCGCATTCATTTTTACCGGATCACAAAGGGCAGATAGGCATGTTTGGCGTGGATGATGGGCGGTAGGTCTTCTCCTTGCACCACGCCCAGGGGGCGGTAGTCTTCGTAGCCGGGGAAGACTGCGCCCAAATTGGGGTTGCCCAGACGGCGGATGAGGATTTCGCTGAGCACGCGGCGATAATCGGTGGTAATGGCGAGGTCTGCGTGCTGATAGAGCTGATCGTTATGCAGGCCCGGCCAATCGCCATAAACCTGGCCGCCGTTCACATGGCCGCCCATGACGAACATGACATTGCCGTGGCCGTGGTCGGTGCCGCGGGCCGCGTTTTCTCGCAGACGCCGCCCAAATTCGCTCATCACCACCACGGTTAGGCGTTGCGCGGGGTTATCGTCGCCGCCGCTGTCCAGATCGGTGTAGAACGCGTGCAGGCCCCGGGCCAGTTCCTGGAACAGGTTGGCGAAATACCCCTCCACATCCCAGGCCTGCCGTTCATGCGTATCCCAGCCGCCCAGGTCCACCGTGGCCACCCGCAACCCCAGTCGCAGCTTGATCATCTGGGCGATGACTTGCAGGTTGTCGCCGAAATCGCCCTGGGGATATTGGGCGCCATTGGCGGGCGTGTAATTCTCGGGATCGGCGGTCTCGATGATATCTATCGCGTCCAGCGTCTCTTGCCCCACCAGCTCCAGCAGGCTGCTCCCCGCATATAGACTCCGCAATTGAGCGCGCAACTGGTATCGAAACTGCCAGTTGGCGATGAGACTGAACTCGTCAGGGCTGGCCATGGCGATGGTTTCGCGGCTGCCCAGCAATGAATCGGGCTGCTGGCCGCCAGCCGCCAACACCGGCATGATGATCTCTGGCGGCAGATTGCCGGCCGTGAGCAGATGGCGGGTGAGCCAGCCATTGGCGGTGTGCTTTTTGCCGGGCGTGCCCAGCTCCATGTAGGCCATGGCGTCGAAATGGCTGCGGGTGTCGGATGTGAGCCCGGCGGCGTGGATGATGGCCAGCTTGCCCGCCTGATACAGCTCGTGCATGGGCGCGGCAAAGGGATGCAGGCCAAAGCGATCATCCAGAGGCAGCAGCGCATTTTCGCCGCTGACGGGGAGCTTGAGCATGGGCCGGGCGATTTCGTAATAGCCGCGATCGGGGCCGCTACGGGGCGCCACCATGCTCAGCCCATCGCTGCCCCCGCGCAGGAAGATCACCACCAGCGTGTCCGCGTTATTCGCCTCTCTGGCGGGCGGGGCGGCAAAGGCCAGGGAGGTGAGCTGCGAGCCGGCCAGGGCGGCGATGGCGGTGGAGCATCCCGCCAGAAAGCCGCGGCGGGTGATTTTTCTCTCTAGCATGAGTCTGCCTCCTGAGGCTCAGCGCAGTTGGAATTCTGGCGACATGAGGATGAGCTGCACCATGCTGGGCAGGCGCTCTTCGATTTGCTGGGGAGGGAGATCGTAGGCGGGATTGCGGCCCTGGGCTATGAATGACGCGATCTGATCTCGATGCTCCTGGGCAATGCTTCGGCCCAGGATGCGTTGGATCCAGAAATCGGCCAGGGCGTTGGGGCTGCGCACATCCGTGGGCGTTACGCCCAAAAGATCATAGCTGATCTCGTCGATCCAGTTGTTGATGATCGCGCCGCTCATGCGCCAGCGTTGCAACAGGCCGTGGGTGGTCAGCCAGTCTTCCCTGACGTCGGAGTAGCCATCGGGGGTGGTGTGGCCGAACATGGGCTGCCCCATCTGCCAATACAGCCAGGTGAAGGCGTCGCTTATCTGCGAGACGTTGGCGCCGATGGCCCGCAGGGCGCTGGCGGTGAATTCGAAGGGGCGCTTCACTTTCTGGCCCCATGTCTGGCGGAAGGCGTCGGAAAGGAGGATGACGCGCAGGGTTTGGCGTAGTTGATCCGGCGCGTCTTTCTGTGCGGTGAAGACCTCAGCCGCCGCGGCGACGACATCGGCGGGCGGGTTGTCGGAGATGTAGCGCCGGGCCAGTTTGCGGGCGATGAAACGGCCCACGCCCGGATGCGCGGCCAGCAGATCGAGAACATCCCGCCCATCCTTCATGGGGGCCTGATCCGAGGGGATGTGATGGCCCAGAAACGTCTTCTGAAAACGATCATGCCATTCATCGTAATAGAGGAAGGTTCCGTTGTCTTGCACGCCTTCCTCCCAATCGTTGTCGTTGACGCGCCAGCCGGTGAGGCAGCGGGTGGCCTCGTACACATCTTCATCGACATAGCCGATAGGCTCGCCATTCTCGAATCCGGGCACTGAGCTTTGCTCCCGCACGCCCAGGTAGTTCTCGGCTCCCAGGGTGTGCAGCTCCAGCAATTCGCGGGCGTAGTTTTCGTTAGGCCCGGCCCGCGAGTTGATGAAGTTATCGAGATAGTAGAGCATGGCCGTGCTGGTGGCCACCGCCTCCAGCATCTCGCGAAAATTCCCCAGCGCGTGGGGACGAATCACATCCCGGTCATAGTGCACGAGGACCGGCGCCACCTCCCATTGCCAGCCATAGACATTGAAATGGTTGTGCCAGAAATCCACCAGGGTTTCTTGCAATTGGCGGCGGCTGTAAAGCGCCCGTAGCCAGGTGACGGCCATGGTCTCCCAGGCGGGCAGGATGTGCACATGGTAATCGTCCCCCTCATAGCGCATGTGATCCGTCCACAGTTGTTCCAGCGATTTGTTCAGGGTGATGAAGCCCTGGGCGTCGATGCGGGCCTGCAAGGCGCTGTCGTCGATGCTTTCGGGATGAAGTTGCTGCTCGACATAAGCCTGCAACTGCGCTTGCTGCGTGACTCCCAGGGCGCGGAAGGCCTCAAGATCGCCTGGGCGGGGGCCAAAGGCCATGCGATTCAGGGCGATGACCGCAACGTCGGGCGTGGCCTCGACGGGCGCGTTGCTCAACGCCGGGCGTGGGGCGCCGCGCATGGGCCGAAAGGGGAGCCGGGGCTGGAAGACGCGGCTGACGCGGGCTGTTAGCGGCAGGGCTGCGGCCGCGCCCAGGCTGGCCAAAAATTCCCGGCGGGGCAAGGGCTGAGATGAGGGATGATCGGACATAAGACGACTCCTTGGGTGGATGTACAGTGTAACATGCAGAGGAATGTCGTGCAATCCACCCTGTTTGCAGCCGTCAATTCCAGATTTTACATGACGAGAAGCCCCCCGATCGTCCTTTCGTCATGTTCGTCAGCGTTGAAAAATAGAACGCAGACATATCTGATGCACACAGCTACTCGCAGATTGCTTTGGTTTTATTTGATTTTATCTGCGTTTTATTTACGGAACAGTCCGACGGCGGGCGCGCCCGCGCCGAAACCGATGAAAATGCCTCGCGGCCAGGACGGCGCGGGAAGCCAATCCCGTAATGCGTGTTTCGTGATGCGTAACGACCTTACGCATTACGCCCGTTGCAGACTCACCTGACGTTGGCCTTGCCAACCTTCAGCAACCAGCGATCATTCGATTTTCAGAGCAGCCTTCAATGCCGTTTGCCCGTGACGCCCAGTAGCCCATGCAAAACGCCCCGCAGCCGGGCCCGGGCCGCGTCGCCCCGCCAGGCCCGTAACGCATCCCAAACGATTTTGGCGTGGCCGCCCAGGATGGCCCGCCACTGCGCCCGCCAATCCGCCCGGGTGAGATGCCAGCGATGCAGCAAGATCAGATTGCGGCCCACGTAGTAACTGGCGATGACGCCGCCACCGGTGGCGCTGAGATGGTGATAGACCCGGGCCTCAGGCGCGAAGACGGCCTTCCATCCCGCTTTTTGCATGCGCCAGGCCAGGTCCACATCCTCCAGATACATGAACAGACGGGCGTCGAAACCGCCCAGCGTCCGCCACACCTGCTGCCGGTACGCGGCCGCGCCGCCGCAGGGCCCAAACACCCAGATGTCGTCATCGTACTGGCCCTCGTCTTTCTCCCACACGCCGCGGTTTTGCGGGAAGAAGCCGGGAGCCATGACGTCGCCCGCGGAATGCAGCACCTCGCGGCGGTCGAAGAGCAGCATCTTGCTGGCGGCCGCGCCCGCGTCGGGATGGGCCTCCAGCGCGTCGGTCAGGGCCAGCAGCCAGCCCGGCTCGGCCTCGGTGTCGTTGTTCAGCATCACCAGCACATCCGCGTCGGGGGCAAGGGCCGCTCCCCGGTTGCTGGCTACCACAAAACCGGTATTCTCGCCCAGGGCCTCAACCTGCACTTCGGGGTAATTCTCGGCCAGCATTTCTAGCGAACCGTCGGTGGAGCCGTTATCCACCACGATGACCCGAAAATCGGGGTGCGTCTGCGCCCGCAGGCTATCCAGGCAGACGCGCAGATAGTCTTTGCCATTCCAGTTGACGATGATCACCGCGGCGAAGAGAGTCATGGCATGATTATACTGTCGGCGACGGGCGCGGGCAAAACGCCGCTCCTGGCTGCGGCCAATGGAGATTCGATTCGCTGCGGATGACGCTGATTGGGCGGATTTTGGCGGTTTCTTTTGATTTCAACCGCGTCCATCCGTCTGTTCCATGTCATCCGCGGCGAATTTCGACTGCCATGCGCCCAGCCGAAATGGCGTTCCGGCGGCGCGCATAGCTGCCCTGCCTCATTGCGTGTAGGATACAATCAGCCGGGGAGAGCCCAGACGCACCATGTCGGCGACGCCATCGTTATTGCTTTGGGTCTGGTTGAACTGCAATCGCAACTGGAAACGGGAAGCTCCCAGGGCGTTTTGCAACGCTCCCCTTACGTCGTCATCTTCGACGACTTGCTGCAATTCTTGGGCCGAACACCAGCGCAGGATCGCTCCCAAGGCATGTCCGGTGTAATAATCTCCGGCATCGAGAGAGCCATAGTTTTGTTGATAGCCGCGCAGGCACCCCAGCGCAGAGAAGGGATTTCCCAGGGTGTCGAAACGACTAAAATCGACCTCGACTTTGGTGATGTGGGCGTTCGCTGGAATTCCTGAGATGTCGAAGCTGAGAAAGGCCTGGGAGCCGTCATTGGTTTCGATGTCTCCTACGTTGGTCACGCTGCGCACAGCGCCATTGCTGCGCACCGAGCCGCTTTCATTGCGGACTGCCTCCAACGTGATTTTGTGAATCACGGAAAGTGGGGGCAGGTTGGGGGTGACGATGACAATTGTGGTGGGGATCACGGCCATCAGTGTAGGCGTGGGCGGAATGGGCGTGTCAGTAGGCGGAACCGGTGTTGCCGTAGTCGGTATTGGCGTTGCCGTGGGCGGTATTGGGGTGGCTGTGGGCGGAAGGGGCGTTGCTGTGGGCGGAACCGGGGTGTCGGTAGGCGGAACCGGCGTTGCGGTGGGAGGGATTGGCGTATCGGTCGCCGGAACAGGCGTGTTGGTTGCGGGAATCGGCGTGGCTGTGGGCGGTGCAGTGGCGGCGGGCGTGACTGACGCTTGTCCGAGTTTCGCCTGCACCGTCAGAGCCACCGCTGTATCCACAGCGCCCGGCGCTTGCGTTGGCTCCGCCCCGTTGCCGGGCGACCCCACCGTCACGGTGCAGCCGGCAGCCAGCAACAAAAGCGCCAACGCCGCGATCAGCAAAAAATACACATACAGGGAAGAGCCTTTCATAGCTTTGCCTCCTATGAGCGAGGAAGAACGAGGAGCGGAACACTACGATAAAAATGCACCCAAAAATCTGTGTAAATCAGTGCAGTCTGTGGTTGAAAATAGCGTTTCGCTGAAGAAAGGTGACTGTCACCCCAACGTCCTTTTTCAGTGAAGTCGCTCATGGAAAGGGAAATGCGCCGGAAGTGCTGGAGGATGCGCTGGATCGTCGAGGCCGTCCCAGAGGATGGCAGCGTCCGCGCCCATCTTGTCGCTACGCGACTTTGGGCCCGGAATGCGCCGGGCGGAGGGGGCTGGCAAGCTGGCTGGTTGCTGCGGGAAGATGATCACATCCGCCACCTGTTGCACCGCAGCGGAGAGGGGCATAGAGATATTATACGCCCTGAAGGGTGTTTTGGGAATTGTGGGCCCGCGGATTTCCCGAGTTCGATTTTTCGCGGTGCAGCAGCCAGGCGAGGGCGGCCATGAGCAGGCTGATGGCCAGCAGGATGGGCGGGTGAAAGATGACGCCCGAGATGACGCCCGCGGCCAGAAAATAGCCGTGAAACGCGGCCGGCGTCCACGCCGCGATGCGGGGCAAGAGGCGCCGACCCAGGCGCGGGCGCAGTGCGAGCATCAGCCCCATTGCGCTCAAGAGAACCAGGGCGATGACTTCCTCATACCTGGCCCGCGGCGTGAAGTCTACGATGAGCTTGTTGGTGAACAGCACCCCGGCCACTCCCAACAGCATCGCGCCCACAGGCCCCAGCCAGCGGCTGAGTGCGTTGGGACGCCGGGCCATGAGGGAGAGTCCGGCCGTGAAGAAGAACACCACCCAGAACCAGGCCCAGAAGTTGGCCCAGGGCACGCCGAAATACTGAAAATCCAGCCCCTGGCCCCAATCCCACATGCCCAGGCGGATGGCGATGGCGTCCATGGAGAGATCGATGTTCAGGGCCAGGAGCGCTGCCAAAATGGGCTTCGCCCATGGAGGCAGATCGGTGGCGTCGGCGTACAGCCAGGATGCGTAGATGATAACGCCCCAGCCTGCGCCGATGGCCAGGGGCGTTTCCCCGGCGATCATGATCAAGAAACGCCCGTACCGGTAGGCGTGCAATTGCTGGATGGTGGCCCATTCCAGCAACACCCCGAACGTCACGCCCATGATCACCTGCCAGACCACATGCCAGCCCCGCTTGCGGGCGTCGAGGACGCTCAGGCCCAGCAGGCCGTACATCAGCAACTCGAAGATGATGAGGTAGGGGGAAATCGTCATCCTGAGGGTGAAAGAGGCGAATCACCGCCTATGTCTCGGGGGCGGTCTTTGAATCTGGCGCCAGTTGCCCGGCCAGGTCCTCGGGCGTAGTGACGGGCAGGTTGCAGGTGAAGTTGCGGCAGACGTAAGCCGCGGCCTTGCCCTGCACCAACGAACGCCCGGCCAGCAGGGGGATGCGCCGGGCCAGAGCCGCGGCCTCGTCGGGAGCCGCACCCGCCATCACCGTATCGGGCAGAAAGTGACGGGCCGCCTCCTGGTGCAGCGCCCGCAGGCCGGGATCGTTCCGCTCGCCGATGAACGCGATCTCGCGGGAGGGGCGCAGGTGGAAATCCAGCGCGCAGAGCAGATGCCCGAAGCCCATGGGCTGGGTGGGCAGCAGGTGGCGCACGAAGCGGAAGATGATCTCGGCCCGCTCCGCCAGGTCGGGGCGATGCAGCAATCGGGCCAGACGCAGGGATGCGGCTGCGTAGGCGCTGTTGCCGCTGGGCTCCGAGTTGTCATAAAAATCTTTGCGGCGCACGATGAGCTGCTCGTGATCATCCGCGGTGTGAAAAGCGCCGCCGCGGGCGTCATCCCAGAAGCGTTCGTGAATGACGGTTAGCAGGGTTTCGGCCTGGAACAGCCAGCGCGGCTGAAAATCCGCCTGATAGAGCGCAATGAGCCCCTCGGCCACATCCGCGTAATCTTCGAGATACGCGCTGTGCCGGGGCCGACCATCCTTCCACGAGCGATACAACCGGCCGCGGGCGCCCGTCATTGCGGTCAGGATGAAGTCGGCGCTGCGTTGGGCTGCGGCGATGTAGTCAGGGCGATCCAGGGCTGCGCCCGCTTCGGCCAGGGCCCGCATCATCAGCCCGTTCCATGCGGCCAGGATTTTCTCATCCCGCGCGGGCTTGACGCGCTGTTCCCGGGCCAGGAAGAGCTGTTTCCGGGTGTGAGCCAGCGCGTCTTGCAATGCTTCGATGTACTCGGGTCGGGCGTCGTCGCGTCGGGCCAGTTCGTCGATGTCTTCCGTTACGCGCAGGATGTTTTTGCCCTCGAAGTTGCCCTGTTCGGTGACGTCGTAGTATCGCTTGAATATCTCGGCCTGGGCTTCGCCCAGCACGGCTTCGATCTCCGCGGGCGTCCACAGGAAGAATTTGCCTTCTTCGCCTTCGCTTTCCGCGTCCTGGGTGCTGAAAAAGCCGCCCTGGGGATGCTTCATCTCCCGCAGCGCGTAATCCAGGGTCTCTTCGACGATGCGCCGATAGAAAGGCTTGCCTGTGATCTGCCAGGCGTAAAGGTAGGCCCGGGCCAGGAGCGCGTTGTCGTAGAGCATTTTCTCGAAGTGCGGGACCAGCCAGCGTTCGTCGGTGCTGTAACGGTGGAAGCCGCCGCCCAGATGATCGTATATGCCGCCCTGGGCCATCTTGCGCAGGGTGTGTTCGGCCATGGCCAGGGGCGCGGGATCGCCCGTGCGGGCGTGCTGCCGCAGCAGGAAGATCAGGATCATCGCTTGGGGGAATTTGGGGCGGCTGCCAAAGCCTCCCTCCTCGTAATCGTACAGCCGGGCAATGCTGTCGAAGGCTGCATCCAGCAGTTCGGGCGTGAGATCGCCGGGCTGGGGCTTGAGCTGGGCGCTGTAAGCCAGACGCTGGCGCATGGCCGCCGCGGTGCGCTGCACCTGGTCGGGGCGTTCTTCCCAGGTGCGGATGATGCTTTGCAGCACGCGGCGGAAGGATGGCGTGCCGTAGCGCTCGACAGGCGGGAAGTAAGTGCCGCCGTAAAAGGGCTCGCCTGCGGGGGTGAGGAAGATGGACATGGGCCAGCCACCGCTTCCCGTCATGGCGGTGAGCGCGTCCATGTAGATGGCGTCGATGTCGGGCCGTTCTTCTCGATCTACCTTGATGGGGATGAAGTGCTGGTTGAGGATGCGGGCGATTTCGGGGTCTTCGAAGGATTCCCGGGCCATGACATGGCACCAGTGGCAGGCCGTGTAGCCGACGCTGAGGAAGATGGGGTTGTTTTCGCTGCGGGCCCGGGCCAGGGCGTCGGGCCCCCATTCCCACCAATCCACGGGATTATGGGCGTGCAATAGCAGATAGGGCGAAGTGGCGTGGATGAGTCGGTTGGGCATGGCGGTCGGTTGAGCTGATGGTTGCTATAAAAATAGAATAATCGCTGGTTGCTGAAGGTTGGCAGATCCCACGTTGGGCGAGTCTGCAACGGGCGTGGTGCGTGATGCGTAATGCGTGAGGTCGTCACGTATCACGAATCACGCATTACGAACGTCATTAATTACCAGTTTAGCATGAAATCGGCGATTGTTCTGTAAGCAAGCAACAAAAAAGCCGCCCCGCGGGACGGCTTCAAGCTCCACCGCCTGGACTCGAACCAGGAACCAGCCGGTTAACAGCCGGCTGCTCTGCCAATTGAGCTACGGTGGATTATCGAATTGCAGGGGCTATTGTATTCAGATGCGGGGGGAATGTCAAATTTGGGGAGGGGTTAAGTCGGGTGCGTTTCGATCTAGATGCGCCTCGCTCCTCCCCGCGCCGAGGGATTATTCTGACGCCGGCGGACCGCTGACTGCCGCCGCCAGCATGTCTGGATAATCGCCCATCACCATGTCGACGCCCAGGTTTTTCATGCGCCGGGCCGTGGCTGCGTCGTTGACGGTCCAGGCATGAACGCGTTGGCCGCGGGCGTGGGCTTCTTCCACCAGGGTCGGGGTGATCAGCGCGTGGTTGGGATGAAGGGCCTCGGGCTGAATGCGTTGCGCCCATTCGGGCGTCTGGACGAAGTAGGGGGCGTCGGCGCTCCACAGTGCGCCCAGGGCGATGCGAGGCTCCAGTTTGCGCACCTCCCACAAAGCCAGGGGGTTGAAGGAGGAGATCATCGCCCCATCGAAAAGCGCCATGCGCCGGAAGAAATCGACGAGCAGGGGGCCCACTCCGTTGAGCGCGGGGGAATCGTTGATCAGCTCGAAATTCATCAACAAACGCCCGCCCACCGCATCCACCACCTCGGCGGGCGTCGGCATTTGTGCGCCGCTGAACGCGTCTCCGAACCAGCTTCCCACATCCAACGCCCGTAGATCCGCAAAATCCCAGTCGCTGAGGGGGCCCGACGCGTCTTCGGTGCGCCCCAGCACGCGATCGTGATGGATGATGAGCTTGCGATCTCGCGTGATCTGCACATCGAATTCGATGCCGGCTGCGCCCATGTCGGCGGCCAGCTCAAAGGCGGCGATAGTGTTTTCGGGGGCGTAAGCCGATGCGCCGCGATGGGCGAACACCAGCGTTCCGTCGGGCCAGTTCATGGCATCCTCGTAATGAGAGAGAAAGATGGTGGGGGTTGCAGATGTTTCCATTTTACCTTCATCCGTGAAAAACCAGAAGCGAGCATATCGTCAGGGAGGCGTCTCCTCGAATCTCACAGCATTCCAGCGCGGAGATGGGCGCGGGTTGCCGAAAAGCTGTGATCAGGGGATAATACGCATTCAGCGACGCCCCTTGCGTTGTAGCTATTCCGTAAATAGAACGCAGATGACGCAGAAAAAGCCGATTCACGCAGATAAAAACGGACAAAATCAAAAGGGTGCGTCCCATTTCGGTTGGAAGCGTTTGCCACGTCCGCCCGGCGATGAAGTCGCCGGGCTACAAAACAGCGCCGGATAAATCCGGCTAGCCCCGCAGGGGCGCTGTTTCTAGCCGGGGGACTTCATCCCCCGGCGTTGGCGGCGGGCGCGAAGCGCCCCGTTAATGAATGGATTATTGTAACTGCTAAGGTAGTCTGTCTGTTTTCGCTGGCTTGGCTTCTGCTGCGGCAGGCCCCCCCTCGCTCCCCCCGCAAGCGGGGGGGAAGACCTCTCCGTCTGCAAAAAACTTTGCAAACCAGCGGCTCCCTCCCCTGCAAAGGAGCGAAGCGACTGGCGGGGGAGGGCCGGGG
>JALXAF010000448.1 GCA_026992375.1 Anaerolineae bacterium | reverse complement strand
GATCGATGATGTTGTATTGCGAAAGGCCGCCCTGGATTTCGTAGCCGTAGGCGTAACCCACGCCATCGATGTAGATATCCGGCTGGACGGTGAAGCGTTCGCCGGGCTTGTACTGATCTTTCAGGTTTTCGCCCACCTTCATCACCGTCATGGCCACTTCGTGGCCCAGCACCACCGGGTCTTCCTTCATATTGCGATAGATGCGGGGATGCTCTTCGCCCAAGCGGATGACTTTGATGTCGGAGAAGCAGAGACCGCAGGCGTCGTGCCGCACCAGCAGCTCGTCGGGGCCCGGCTCGGGTGTGGGAACTTCCGCGGGCTTCAGATTTTCCAGGCCCGCGCCATAAAGATGCCAGCGCCGGTAGGTGGGGGAAATGAGGTCCTGCGCCCGTTTGTAGATTTCGAGTTTGTCAGTCATGAATTGTGCACACCTTGGAATGGGAAGCGGGATTTATTGTCATTGGTTTGATTCGATTTGTTTGAGCAGCTTCGAGGGCGGGACGCCTCTGTCCAGCTTTCGCAGCAGGGTCAATCCAGGCTGGCCGGGTGGCGTGAGGCGACCCGCCTGGGTGTAGAAATCATTGCGGTCGCGGCGGGTGGGCAAATGCTCTTGCGCCCAGGCGCTCTGATAGCCCAGGCCCAGGGCTCGCTCCAGCATCACATGGCCGTAGATGAAATACGCACCATCCAGAAACGCCTCTCGCAGCGGAGCCAGCGCGGGCGCATCGAAATCATCCACCAGTTTTTGGCCAAATCTGTTCATTTCCGTGCCCACGTGTATGGGCAAATCCAGATTCTGGGCCAGCGCCGCCACCTCATACAGATTGGCGATCTTCTTCTGGCGCAGGTCGGGATCGGGGATATTCCAGTTGCGGTCGGGGATGATGTTGAGCGCGACCACGCCCTGATCGATGAGCAGCGCCAACAGCTCCTCCATGCGCTGTTCCCCCTCCAAAAGCCCGTCCAGCCAGGCCGCACAGGGCAGCGCGCCGCTGGCTTTGATCAATTCGTGGAAGGTCTCCAGGGGCGGAAACGCGTCCGGGCCCGGCCGCACATAGCCCACGCCCCCGCGCTTCATCAGTTTTTTGCGGATGGCGTTCTGGAAAGCGGGCGCAGCGCCATCCTCGCCCATCATCTCCCGCACCGCGTCCTCCGCCCGCCCCAGTTTGTCCGCCCAGAAGGACGCAGGATCATCGAACTGGCGTTGCGCTGCGGCGATGTACGCGGCCACGATATGGCGCTCGGTGGCGTTGCCATTGGGCGTCAGGGGCAGCACATCCCGCTGGTAGTCCAGGGTGACAGGAGCGAGATACGCGTTCACCCGCTGCAACAGGCCCAGATTGCGATCCTGGGCCCGCTTGCGCAGGTCTGCGGCAATGGTTTTGGCGCTATCGGGGATGCGGCCCGAGGCAAAACCCACGCCCATGTGATAGGCGACGCCGGGCTCGCCGGGCGAGTTGATCTCCACATCTGCGAATTCAGGAATGAAAACCCGCGTCTCCAGGCCCGCGCTGCCGCGCAGCCCCACCACATCGCAAGCCCCGTACCACTCATCCACACCGTCCAGCACATCGAAATCCACGATGCCCATGAGTTTGAGGCCCCCGTTGCGCCCTTGCCAGGCCAACGCGGTCGGAGAGTAGCCATAAGCGTTGAAGGAGAAAAAGGTGTGGGCGTGCATGTTGGCCATTTCCCGCGGCTCGGGCAGCGCGATCTGCCCACGCGAGACCAGGCTCATCAGAGCGGCCAGGGCGTTGGCGCGCGCGTCGGGGTCGTAGTCATTCAGATTGTTCTGTAGAGCCGGGATGTCGTTGGCGTTCATAAGCATACCTTGTCGAGGTGAGTTGCACCTGCGAGGTGCGACTCACCTGGCTATCTCCTGCAACCGGGCGTAGGCGTCATCCCAGCGACTATCGGGCTGGGGTTCGTAGATGGCGGGGGGGAAGGACTGGCGCACGATGGCCCGGGCCTCGGCCATATTCGCCAACTGGCCCATGGCGATGGCTTGCAGCAGGATGTTGCCCGTGGCCGTGGCCTCCACCGGGCCGGCGATGACGGTGCGTCCGGTCGCATCCGCAGCCAGTTGGTTCAGGAGCTTGTTGCGGACGCCGCCGCCGATGATGTGCAGCGGCTCGTGGCGGATGCCGGTCAGCTCGTCCAATTGCTTCAGGGTCTGGCGATATTTCAGGGCCAGGCTTTCCAGAATGACGCGGGTGATTTCCCCCTGAGTCTGGGGAACGGCCTGGCCAGTGGCTTGGCAATACGCCTGGATCTTGCGGGGCATGTCGCCCGGATGGAAGAACGCGGGATCATCGACATCGATGACCGCGAGGAAGGGTTGCGCTTCCGCCGCCAATCGCGTGAGCTCGTCATAGGACGTCCCCCATTCGCGGTGGCATTCCTGCATCGTCCACAGGCCCGAGATGTTCTTCGAAAGCCGCCAGGTTCCGAACACGCCCCCTTCGTTGGTAAAGTTGAAAGCCAGGGCCTGCTCGCCGAGATTCGGCTCTTTGGCCTCAGCGCCCAGGATGGACCAGGTGCCCGAACTGAGCCAGGCGAAATTCGCATTGCTCGCGGGCACGGCCGCCACCGCAGAGCCAGTGTCGTGGGTGGCAGGGGCGATGACCGTCAGATCGGCACCGCCCGTCTCCTCCGCCACCTCCGCCCGCAACGGTCCCAGCGCAGCGCCCGGATGAACGATGTCGTTGAGGAGATGGGCGGGGATGTCCAAAGCCGCCAGCATGTCCGTGGCCCAGGTTCCGGTCAGAGGGCTGTACATCTGCGAGGTGGTGGCGATGGTGAATTCGTTGACCTTGCGGCCCGTCAGCCAGAAATTCAGCAGATCGGGCATGAAGAGCAGGGTTTGGGCGATGTCCAGCGCGGGGGACTGGCTTTTCACCATGGAATAAAGCTGATACAGGCTGTTGAGAGCTATGAACTGGATGCCCGTCTGTGCGTACACCTGCTCCCGGGGAACGATTTTGAACACCTCCTCCATCATGCCCTCGGTGCGATGATCGCGGTAATGAAAGGGATTGCCGATGAGCGCGTCCTGGCTGTCCAGCAGCCCGAAATCCACGCCCCAGGCATCCAGGCCCAGGCTGACAGGTCGATGAGGCGCAGCCGCGCGCAGGCCCTGCAAGACGTTCGACCACAATTCCAGGGTGTTCCAGTGCAGACCCGAGGGCAGCCGCACTGGATTGTTGGGAAAGCGGTGCAGTTCGGTGATCTCGAAACGATCACCTTCGATGGAACCCAACAACGCGCGTCCGTTGGAAGCGCCCAGATCAAAAGCAAGATAATTCATGCCAGACTCCTGTCGGATGTGCGATATAGAAGGATGCAGA
>JALXAF010000447.1 GCA_026992375.1 Anaerolineae bacterium | reverse complement strand
CCATCCCGATCCAACGCCTCTCCCGCCGTGTTGCCGGCAATGAGCCAGTTGGCGGGCTGATAAACGCGAGCGCCCCTGGGCTCTCGCCATCGCAGCACCGGCCCGTTGAGGTCCATGTCGATGAAAATATCACCTTCTATCTTAAACTGCGCGACAAAGGCCGGCCGCCGAAGACAGGTCGTGGGAGGGCCAATTCGCGACTTTTGCGCGATGGAATACGCACGGACCACGGGAGAAAACAGGCTCATCCCCCCGACAACAGCCAAAGCGCACAGGGAAAGAAAGAGGGCAAACCGTTGGGACATTTGACGAATAAGAGCCATAGCGTAGAAGCCTAGCGGGCCGGTTTTGCCATTCGCTCCATCCAGCATAAGGCAACCATCTGTGGCTGGATCTCATCGCTTCCCACTATTTGATTTACGTATTGCTCGCTCAATAGTTTTTCTTATTATAATGTGCGTCGACTTTCTCGTCAAGTGCAATTTGTCGTATTTGGCAGTTTTTTTTGCCGAATCTGGCAATTCCCTCCTCGACTTGGAGGTGGCTGAACTGCTGGAGAGGAAAAGATGAAAGCAGGTGCGTCGCTATCGTTCTTCTGCTACTGTTTAGGGCAACTGCCAGAGTAGTCTGCCGCATATCACGCTGAAAACTACGGCGTAAACCATGGTGCGAAGATGCAAAGGGACGAACTTCAACCATCCAGGCCTTCTTTGCGGCTTTGCGCTGTTTGTCGTCCCGAGTCTGACCGCGCTGGCGGTTGCTTTATTTATCCAATAGAAAAACCGACTCGGCAGGCGTAGGTGTCTGCAGGTCGGTTTTGCCATTAGCTCCATCCAGCATAAGGCAACCATCTGTGGCTGGATTTCATTGCTTCCTGTTTTATTCAAATTGCCTGCTACTATACCTGGCGTTGCCGTTTTCGTCAAGCGGCCTGTCTTAGTCGTCAGTAATCCTCCATCCCATTCTGGGGCGGAAACGGGCATTTGGGGCTAATTTTTCGCATTTTTCGAATTTTGGTTTCTCCGAAATGCCCGGCTTCTCTGGATTTCAGGGGATGTTCCGCTGCGCACGCCGTGACAGGTCGATGCGATTCTGTGGTCTGTCTATCTCGCGCGACAAAGACTTCGGATGTCTCACGCCGGAGGCCGACGAGGCTGTTGTCGCACACCGGGCGGGGACAAACCCTGGTGACCAGGAAGAAAAAGGAACTGGATTGCTTGGCAAGAAAAGAGCTCGCCCCAACCTTGCCACATGCCTCTGCATTTCCAACTGCGCTCGGCATCGCTTACAATTAGGGAAAGCAACCCATATCCTGTCCCAGACGTAAAACTGTTCACCGAACACCCGCATTCTTTCATCCCACCATTGCTCCGCACTCCCATTTATGAAACGAATCCTCACCAGAAAAGCCGAGGCCATTCTCCACCAGGAACAAGACCTGCTGGCCCGTCTCGAAGTCGCTGCCGCCCGCCTGGACGCGCCCGACGACGACCTGCACATCATCGCCCGGGCCCGTCAGCAACTGGACAACCTCTTCCTGCTGGCCGTCATCGGCGAATTCAACAGCGGCAAATCCGCCTTCATCAACGCCCTGCTAGGCGGGCCATATCTAAAAGAAGGCGTCACCCCCACCACCAGCCAGGTCACCGTCATCGCCTGGGGCCCCGAACAACGCATCGTGCAACTGGAGCCCTACCTGCAGCGGCTCGAACTGCCCGTGGCGTGGTTGAAAGACATCAACATCGTCGACACCCCCGGCGTCAACGTGGTCATCCAGCAGCATGAGGAACTGACCCAGGCCTTCATCCCCCGGGCCGACCTGGTGCTATTCGTAGCCTCGGCCGACCGGCCCTTCAGCAAAAGCGAACGGGAATTTCTTACCTTCGTGCGAGATTGGGGCAAGAAAATCATCTTCATCATCAACAAACTGGATATCCTGCCCGACGAAGACGCAGTGACCAGAGTCGTAGATTACGTGCGGGAGCAGGCCCAGGAACTGCTGGGCGTCAGCCCCATGATCTTCCCCATCTCGGTCAAATGGGCCCAGGAAGCCAAATTCAACCCCAACCGGCCCGGCGCCGCCTCATTGCTGGAAGCCTCGCGCTTCGCGCCCCTGGAAAACTACATCCTGCAACGACTGGATGAAAAAGAGCGCCTGCGCCTGAAGCTGGAAAGCCCCCTGGGCGTTGCCCAGCGCCTGGTCGAAGGCTACCAGGCCGAGGTGCGCGAACGTCTGGCGCTGCTGCAAGACGATCTCAAGACCATCGAGCACATCGACGAGCAGCTCGACGCCTACCAGGCGGACATGCGCCACGACTTCGAATTTCGCCTCAACCGGGTTGATAACATCCTGCTGGAGATGCGGGCCCGAGGCGACGCCTTCTTCGAGGAAACCATCCGCCTGGGCCGCTTTCTGGACCTGATGAACGCCTCGCGTCTCAAAGCCGCCTTCGAAGAGCAAGTCATCGCCGATACGCCCCACCGCATCGAACAAGAGGTGAACAGTTTGGTGGATTGGATGGTGGACCGCAACTATCGCCAATGGCAGGCCATCACCAGCTACCTCAATCAGCGCGCCCAGGAACACGGCGACCGCATCGTGGGGCGAGTGGGAGGCGAATTCGACCTCAACCGCCAGCGACTCCTCACCTCGGTGGGGCGCGCGGCCCGCGAAGCCCTGGCCAGCTACGACAAAGCGGCCGAGGCCCGCAAACTCACCCAATCGGTGCAAACCTCGCTGGCCGCCATGGGCATGGTGCAGGTGGGCGCACTGGGCCTGGGAGCCATCCTCGTGCACATCTTCACCCGGGCGCTGGACCCCCTAGGCGTCATCGCCGCGGGCGGCGTGGCCATCGCCGGCCTCTTCATCCTGCCCGCGCGGCGTCGGGCCGCCAAGCGCGATCTCGAAGCCAAAATCGAAGAGATGCGCCGCGACCTGCACGCCGCCCTCGAACGCCAATTCGAAGAGGAACTGGCTCGCTCGGTGCAAGAAATCCGCGAAGCCATCGCGCCCTACACCCGCTTCGTGCGCACCGAACAGAGCAAACTGCTGGCCGTGCAGAATGAGCTGGCGGAGATAGAACGCGGCCTCTTCGAGCAGCGAGATGCCATCACGCGACTTTGATGCGTCCATCCAGTAATCGCTTCGCGCCCGCCGCCAACGCCGGGGGATAAAGTCCCCGGCTAAAAACAGCGCCCCTGCGGGGCTAGCCGGATTTATCCGGCGCTGTTTTATAGCCCGGCGACTTCATCGCCGGGCGGCCATAGCAAACGCCACAACACCTGATTAAATGGATGCGCGTCACTGGCCTCCGCATCGCCGCAAGCATCCCGCAAGTCCCTCCCAGCCTCCC
>JALXAF010000446.1 GCA_026992375.1 Anaerolineae bacterium | reverse complement strand
CATCCATCTCCGCCCGCTCCGCCAGCAGGTCGATGACCTGCAACGCCGCCTGGGTCGCATCTGCGCCCGCATAGCAAAGCTCGCCGTCCAGCAAGGCGATGGCGTTGTCTTCGTTCACCTGAACGCCATTGACCCGGGCGTCCCGCACCGCGGTGGTGACTTCGATGGTGTGCACCTGAGCGGCCATGGCCTGCATCTGGCGGGCGTTTTCGGCCGCGCCCAATTCCGGGTTGAAGGCGAACATGGCGGAGACGCCTTGGGGCGGCGTGCGCGTTTCGACCACATGCACTTCTTTATCCGAAAGCGCCGCGGCCTGTCGGGCGGCCAGGATGATATTTTTGTTGTTGGGTAACAGGATGACTTCGGGCTCGGGCACGCGCTCCAGGGCCTGCAGCAGGTCTTCGGTGGATGGATTCATGGTCTGCCCGCCCGGAACCACCTGGCAGGCCCCCAGGCTTTCGAACACCCGGGCGAAGCCCTCGCCCGGAGCCACAGCCACCACATTGGAGCAATACTGCCCTCGATGGGCCTCCGCGGCCGCCGCATCCTCGCCCGCGTCCTGCACCGGGCCATCGTCGCGCCATTCGCCGCGGCGGCGCAGGGTCTGCAAGGTCATGTTCTCCACCACGATGTCATCCAGGTGTCCCAGGGATGCGCCGTAGGAGAGAAACGGGCCCGGATCGTCGCCGTGGACATGCACCTTGGTGATGCTTCCCGCCCGTCCCACGACAATGCTTTCGCCGCCTAGTTCGGTGAGCCTGCGCCGGATCTCCTCCTCGTCTGGACGGGCGTTGTAGATCAGATATTGGATGTCGTAGCCCCACTCGTCGCCCAATTCATCGATCTGCGGCTGAGGCTCGGCCGCAGCCGCGGGGAGCGATGTTTCGACGACGGTTTCGCCCCGCATATAACGCGTCATGCCCTCGAGAATGTAGACCAGCCCCTGGCCGCCCGCGTCCACCACGCCCGCCTGTTGCAGCACGGGCAACATCTGCGGCGTCTGGGCCAACGTCTCCTGAGCCTTGCTCAAACTGGATTCCAGCAGAAAGACGATGTCATCGCTCAGTGCGGCCGCGTGCTCGCTAGCATCGGCAATGGCCCGAATGATGGTGAGGATGGTTCCCTCCACCGGCTGCATCACGCCCTGATACGCGGTCTTCTCTCCCTGGCGAAAGGCCCGGGCCAGCGTAGCTGCGTCGAGTTTGGGGAGCTCGTCGACGCTTTCGGCCATGCCCCGCAGAATCTGCGAGAGGATAACGCCGCTATTGCCCCGGGCGCCGCGAATCGCACCCATGGCGAAGGCCCGCAGCAGGCGTCCGGTGTTTTCCTCACCCCTCCCCGTCATCTCTTTCCATGCTGATTGCATGGTCAAAGTCATGTTGGCGCCGGTGTCGCCATCGGGCACGGGGAAGACGTTGAGCGCGTCCACCTCCGCCCGATGGCGGTGGATCGTCTCCATGGCCGCGGCCAACATGCCCTGCACATCGGCCGCGCTCAAGACATTCGAAGATGCTATCGTCGATGTTGTTTCGCCCACAGATTACTCCATTCCAATTGTTTCGTATTCGGTTCTTCGGTTCATCATACCGGAAGCTCCTGGAATCCGAACACCGAAGCGACACTGAGAATTTGCGAAAAATACATGGTTATGCTAGACTATTTGTTGCGCCCCTGACCGGGGCTTTTATTTGGCGCATGACCTGGCGCCCCGCCAGACGGCGCATCCGTCCAGCTTCTTGAATTCAGAACTCAATCGATTGCTATATTTGGAGAAAGAATCATGGCAAAATGTGAAATCTGCGGACGCGGTCCTCAGTTTGGCAATCATGTTAGCTTCTCGCAGCGCCATGTCAAGCGTCGCTTCAATGCTAACGTGCAGAAACGCAAAGTGCTCATCAATGGCCAGGTGCGCCGCATCCACATCTGCACTAGCTGTCTGAAGACTTTGTCCAAGACGACCGCCTAAAGCAATCGCCAATTCCTGTGCGGGATTGGCGATTTTGCTTTTGGAGATGGGACGATCGTTTCAGCAAGGGGCGTTTTCGCTGCGGTGGTGGGAGCATCGCCCGTGGTTTTCTGGGGAGGGAATCCTTGCTCGCCGGGCATGAAAAGGCGTCGGGTTTTTCTTTGCCTCTTTTTCCCTTTGCGGCTCTGCGCCTTTGCGTGAGATCAGCTTTTTGGGGCTGGAAACGATGATTTCATTCTACTTGATCCATAGAAAACGAACAAATCATTGACGTCGCCAACCATCAGGTCCGGTGAATCTTGAAAGGCGTTGTTCCGGTGTGCGATAATTCGAGAGGCGCATTCACCGGCGTGATGCGTGATGCGTAATGCGTGAGATGGTTACGCATCACGAGTTACGCATTGCGAGACTGGCTCCTCGCGTCGCCTTGGCCGCGAGGTGGTTTTATCGGCGGCGGCGCTGGCCCGCCCGCCGTTTTTCTCCTGACGCATGACGTTTGACGCTTTACGTTCGACGCTTTTCAACCGCGAGGTGCAACAATGAAAGTCGCAACTGTGGCGCAGATGCGCAATCTCGATAAAACCGCAATCTCGAAATATGGCATTTCGGGCCCGATTCTGATGGAGAACGCGGGCGAGGCCGCCTACTATCTCATCACCGATGAATTGGACGATGTGGCCGGGCTGGATTTCGTGGTGTTGTGCGGCGGCGGACACAACGGCGGCGATGGCCTGGTCGTCGCCCGCAAGCTGCATTCCATGGGCGCCCGCATCCAGCTCTTTCTGTTGGGCAGGCCCGAGAAATTCGATGACACCGTGCGCCCCTACTACGAAATGGCGGTCAAGATCGGCATTCCCATCGTCATGGTTCATAACGAGGACGCGCTGCCTGCTGTGGCCGCGGCCCTGGCCGACGCGGATGTCATCATCGACGCCCTGTTTGGCACGGGCCTGAGCCGCGAGGTGGGAGGCCGTTACGCCCGGATCATCGAGCTCATTAACCAGAGCCCGGCCATGATCGTCAGCATCGACATCCCCTCGGGCGTGCATGGCGATACGGGACAGGTGATGGGCGTGGCCGTGCAGGCCGATGCTACCATCACCTTTGGCCTGCCCAAGCCGGGCAATCTCATTTATCCGGGCTACGAGCTGGGCGGCGATCTCACCGTCACCCACATCTCGTTTCCGCCCCAACTTTACGAGCAGGATGCGCTGCACGTGGCCCTCTCCCCCTTCCCGTCCATGCCCGAACGCCGCGGGGATGCACACAAGGGCTCGGTGGGCAAGGCAATGTTCGTAGCGGGAGCGTCGCGATATCTGGGCGCGCCTTACTTTGCCGCCATGGCCTTTTTGCGGGCCGGGGGCGGGCTGGCCTATCTGGCGACGCCCGAATCGGTGGCCCCCTTCATCGCCAACAAGGGCAGCGAAATCGTGCTGATGCCGCGCCAGGCCACGCCCGAAGGCAGTCTGGCCCTGGCTAATCTGGATGATCTGCTGGCGGATAGCACTGAGATGGCCATGGTCTGCCTGGGCTCGGGCGTTTCGTTGCAGCCCGAGACTCAAAAGCTGGTGCGAGAACTGGCGCTGCAACTGCCCGCGCCCCTGCTCATCGATGGCGACGGCCTCACCGCCATCGCCGGTCATCCCGACATCACTTTGCATCGCAACGCGCCCACCATCCTCACGCCCCATCCCGGCGAAATGGCCCGACTGCTGGGCGTCTCGGTGCGCGACGTTCAGGGCAATCGTCTGGAATCGGCGCTACGCGCCGCGGGCGAGTGGGGCGCGACCGTGGTGCTGAAAGGCGCTCACACCATCATCGCCCACCCCGACGGACGCGCATACTTCAATCTCAGCGGCAATCCGGGCATGGCCACCGCGGGCAGCGGCGATGTGCTCACCGGCGTCATCGCGGGCATGTTCGCGGCCATGCACTTCGATTTCGAGGCCGCGGCGCGCATGGGAGCGTTCATCCACGGCCTGGCTGGCGATTTGGCTGCGGATGAGCTGGGCGAGGAGGGCGTCATCGCGGGCGACATTCTCGCCCGCGTCCCCGACGCCATCCGGTTTTATCGCGAGCACCGCGAGATCATCGCCCGGACGAACTACGGCAAAGTCGCGGTTATTTGACGGTCGATAAGCGGAGGAATGCCATCTCTGGCCTCTTTACCGAGAAGGCTTTTTTCTCAGCAGGCTTCACGGGCGAATCGCCAGCCGATACTGATGAAAATCCCTCGCGGCCAAGATGGCGCGGGGGCCAATCCCGTAATGCGTGTTTCATGATCCATGACAACCTCACGCATTACGCATCACGCCCGTTGCGGACTCGTCCGACGTGGGGTTTGCCAACCTTCGGCAACCAGCGATCATTCTATTTTGTAGAGTCAAAGCTGTTTATGGAAGATGCGGTGTCGTTTGTCGAAAGTGATGCCGAGATTCGCCATTTCTCGTTGCATTTTGTCATTGGCTTCATTGATCTGGCATATCTCGGCGTATTGATACTGTTTATCAGAGTCATTCAGCGCGTGCCATAACTCGGCCATGAGGAGGGCGTCTACGCCGCGACCCTGATATTGCGGCAGGATGCCCGCGCCGTTCAGGTCGATCCAATCGGTGCGCTTGAAGGCGCGCATCAGATGCAGCCAGCCAAACGGCCATAAACGGCCATTCACCCGTTTGATGGCGCGGGTGATGTCGGGATAGGCCAGGACGAACCCCACAACCTGATCATCCTTCCAGACGACGCGGGGAAGGGAAACGTCCTGGATGACGCTGAGGATGCGGTGCGCCAGCACCGGCGCCTCGGAATCTGAAATGGGCGTAAATTCCCAATTTTCGACAAAGGCTTTGTTATAGGCGTCGATGACTTTATCGATGATGGGGTAGATTTCCTTTTTGCTGGTGAACGTCTGCGTGTGATAGCCGTAACGCGCTTTCACCTTCTCGGCCAGGCGAAAGACTTTCTCGGGCACATAAAAATTCACCGGAATCCAGCCCGACATGTAGTCTGTCTCTTTTTCGAATCCCAGGCGCTCCATAAATTCGATGTAGTAAGGATAATTCCAGGCCATGTTCATGGCGGGAAATCGTTCGAAGCCCTGAGCCAGCATCCCCACCGAGTCGATGGTGAGAAAGCCCTTGGGCCCGATGATCCGATCCAACCGGCGTTTCTGCGCCCACTCGAAAGCCGTTTCGAACAGCGCCTCGGCCACGTCGAAGGATTCGATGGTCTCGAAGAGATTGAAAAAAGCGGTGCGCTCCTTGCGCCAGATGTTCAATCGACGATTGTCCAGTACGGCGATGCGCCCAACCGGAACGCCATTCTTTTCGGCGATGAAGAAATCGGCGTAGCCATAGAGGTAGAAGGGGTTCTTGTCCCGATCGAGCTGGAATTTCGCATCATCCACCAGTTGCGGAACCCACATAGGCTCATCGCCATAGATGCGATAAGGCAGCTCGATCCAGTCTCGGCGGTCCCGGGGATTGCGGGTGTTCAGTCTGTGAATGGCGATCATGCTCCGGCCTCCGGTGTAAAAAAGCCCACGGCGATGGCTCCTGGCCCGGCGTGGGTGACGATGGCCGGAGCCAGGTTTGTGATGAGAACGTCATCGGTTTCCAGCGATTTCTGCAGGTCTTCGGCCAGCGCCCGAGCGGCGTCGGGGGCCTCCGAGTGCATTACCGTCAGCCGGGCAGCGTCTCCGCGAGCGGATTGGGTCAGGACGATCTGTTGCAATCGGGCCAGGGCCTTTCGCAGCGTGCGTTGGCGCTCCACCGGCTCCACCCGGCCGTCCACCAGGGTGAGAATGGGTTTGAGATGCAGCAGGCTGCCCACAAAAGCCGCCGCGCCGCCGATCCGTCCGCCTTTTTGCAGATACTCCAGCGTATCCACCAAAAAATAGATGCGTTGGCGGGCCATCATCTCGCGCACCCGGCCCTCAACCTCATCCACATCCAGGCCCGCATCCGCCCATTGCGCCGCCGCCTGCACGATGCGAGCCAGCGGCCCGGCGATGGTTCGTGTGTCGATGATGCGGATATCGGCCCCGGGAAAGCTGCGGGCGGCGATGGCTGCGCTGCGCATAGTGCCGCTGAGTTCGCTGGAGGGATGGATGGAGAGGATGGCGTCTCCCGCCTCGACGATAGGGCGATAGAGGTCTTCGATGTCTTTGGGCGCGGGGGCAGCGGTTTTTGGCAGCTCGGGCGAGGTCTTCAGTTTCTGCATAAACGCCTCGTAACTCAAATCCACCATTTCCCGATACTCCTCATCCCCAAAAACAACGATCTGGGGAGCAACTTTGATCCGCCACTTCTGGATGATCTCTTGCGGTAGAACGGCTGTTGTGTCGGTGATAATTCGAATCATGTTCCGCCACTCGGCAATGAGCGTGTTTTGGGAATGCCGGTTATTGTGTCGATGCGCTTCATTGGGGCGTGAAGCGCATCCATCCTCCATTTTAGAACGATTCCGGCATTTCGTCCAGCTCTTTTGTGTGGAGAGCCGCAATTTTCAAATTTTGTCTGGCAACAAGCCCCCTCCCGGCCTCCCTAGCTTCGGCTGACGCCTTGCAGGGTAGGAGTATTCGCCGCTCAATTTTTGGTAACTACTAAGGTGTAGCCACCACTTTTTGCCACGAAGACACGAAGAAAGGCGAAGGCACGAAGTATTTTTCTTTATTTTTCCTTCGTGTCTTCGAAAAACTTTGAGCCTTCGTGGCTTTTAGCGACTTAAAGTCAAGTACGTTAGCAGTTACAATTTTTGTGAAATAGCGTAAAGTCCCGAGAAGCGGGCAGAGGGCGAGAAAGCATTCGCCCCAGACTTTCCGCCCTCAATCCCCTGTCCAGCCCGCGAACCTGCCGACTCAGCCGGTGCGGATGTCACCCGGGCGGGCGAGGCGCGAGGCCCGGCGCGGGCGATGCGTCCGGCGCACAGCCCGATACTCCTGCAACTCCAGGGTCAGGGTCAGACCAGAGCCCAGCAAAAACAGCCCCGGCAGCGGCGCCAATCCCCAACGCCTGGTGATCGCGATTGCGGCCAGCGCCAGCAGCGCATAAGCGAAGGCCAGGAATTCGGGCGTAAAATCGCGCAGCGCCATCTGGCTGGGTAGAGCCGAGCGCCGCGGCCCGCGGCCCTGCTTGGGCGTGCGCTCGAACACCCCGCCCGAATGACGCAGGCCCGAGATCACCGAGGCCGAGATCGCAGGCGAGAGCCCCATGAAGAGAATCGCCAGAATCGGCAGCGCCCACAAGCGTTTCAGACCGCTGCGGCCAGCCAACGCATATTGCGCCAGTGCGAACATGACAAAGGGCGCGGCGGAGAAGATCATCGAAACGCCGCCGATGAACGAAAGGGGCGGGTGATAGGCGGGGAGCAGCGCCAACGGCAGGGTGAAGAGAAGCATGGCTAGCAAAGGAAGATGAAAGGCGTAGCCACCCATGTGAGCGATGGCGTAGAGCTTCTTGCCCCAGCTTTTGTCGCTGCGCAAGACCGGCAGCGCCAGTTTGCGCAATGTCTGGATGGAGCCTTTGGCCCAGCGCCGCTGCTGGCGCTTGAAACCGGTGATGACGGGCGGCAGCTCGGCGGGCGCTTCGATGTTGTTGACATAGCCCCCGCGCCATCCGGCCAACTGCGCCCGATACGCCAGGTCCAGGTCCTCGGTCACCGTATCAGCCTGCCAGCCGCCAGCGTCGTCGATGGCCGCGCGTCGCCACAACCCACCGCTGCCATTGAAATTCTGCATAAATCCGGACGCGGAGCGGGCCTGTTGCTCGACGACGAAATGACCATCCAGCGCCAGGGCCTGGGCCGCGGTGATGATGTTCTGCGACCGGTTCATGTGCTCCCAGCGGGTCTGAAGGAAGGCCAGGTTGGGATGAGGGGTCATGGCCGCTATCGCCCGTTTGAGCCAGTCGGAATCGGGCGCGAAGTCGGCGTCGAAGATGCCGATGAATTCACCCGTGGCCTGCGCCAGCGCATCGGCCAGTGCGCCGGCCTTGTAGCCGTGGCGCTTTTTGCGGTGCATGTACTGGATGTTCAGATTCCGTTCCCGGCGCAGCTCCGCCACCAGACGCGACAAAACGGTCGAGGTGCTGTCGGTGGAATCATCCAGCACCTGGATTTGCAATTTGTCTGCGGGGTAATCCAGGTTCGCGACCGCCCGCACCACGCGCGCGGCCACCCGCCGCTCGTTGTAGATGGGGATCTGCAGGGTGACCGCGGGCCAATTTTCGGACGGGGCGACGTCATTCGCGAGGGGCCAGTCATGGCGCTGGTGATAAAGGAGAAAGAGCGTCACCGAAACCAGGACGAACAGGCCGTAAAATATGAGCAAAAAGACTGCGCTCTGGGAGAGCGCAGGGATGAGTGTCTGCAAAGAAGCCATAATGAAAGAGACGTCTATTCTGGCATTTTTGTCAGGCCGTAGAGCAGATCGCGGGCCAAATTGGCGTAGGCTGGTATGCTGCGATGCAGGTCCGACAGCTTGATGAATTCGTTGGGAGCGTGGCTGAGCATATCGTCGCCAGGGCCGAAGCCGATGGTGGGAATGCCCGCAAGCCCCATAGTATAAACGCCATCGCTGGAAAAACGCCAGATGGAGACCTCCGGTTTGCGGCCGAGACTGCGATCCAGTGAGGCCGCGGCTTGCAAAATCAGAGGATGGTCCGCTGCCAGAAGCCAGGCGGGGTAGTGGGCCTCGCCCGATAGCCGATAGCCGGTGTAGGAGCTTTTCTGGTGACGAGCGATCTTGACCTCGGCGCGCAGATTCTCCCGCTGGATAAGGGCTTCCAGCTCGGAAAGCGCCCGGGAGGGGGTCTCGCCCAGGGTGACGCGGCGGTCGATGACCATGTCGCAGCGGTCGGGGATGGCGTTGCGGGCGCTGCTGTGGGATTGCAACTGGGTGACCGAGATGGAGCCCTGGCCCAGCACCGGGTCGCGCATCAGGCCGATGCCAAGCAGTTCGATGCCGAAGATAAGCCGGGCCGCAGCGTAGAGTGCGTTCTCGCCTTGTTCTGGCATGGCCGCGTGTGCGGTAAGCCCGAATGTAGAGAGGGAAATCTCCATGCGCCCGCGATGTCCTCTCATCACTTTCATGTTGCTGGGCTTTGCGATGAGCGTCCAATCAGGACGCACCTCCGAATTTTCGAGGAAGGCGCGTAGCGCCAACCCCTCAGCGGGCGTCTCCTGCACCGTCGCAACCACGTAAATTTGTCCGGGCAGGCTTGTTTGGTGATTTGTCAATAATCCCAAACCATAGATTAATCCAGCGAGAGAGCCCTTGCCGTCGACGCTGCCCAAGCCAAACAGGGCGTCGCCGACGATCTCGCCGCCGTAGGGATCATGCTCCCAGATGGTGGGGTCGCTGACTTGCGAAGTGTCCAGATGCGAGTCGATCAGCAGAATCGGGCCGTCATCCCGCCCCACCTGGCCGATGACATTGCCAACCTTGTCGATGCGAACGTTGCGAAAACCAAGCGCCTGCATCTCGTCAGCGACCAACCGGGCCATGGTAGCCTCTTGTCCCGGGGGGCTGGGCGTTCGCACCATGCGCTGCAAGAAATCGGTGGCGGCGTGAGCGTAATCGGTCGTCATCTTCAATCGATGTGAGGAGGAAGTTGAAGGGAGGATGGGAAAAAGAGACATGTAAATTTGTCTTGGGAATAGAATGATGGCTGGTTGCTGAAGGTTTGCCAAGCCAACGTCGGGCGAGTTTGCAACGGGCGTGATGCGTGATGCGTGACGACCCACGTATTACGAATTACGCATTACGGAATTGGTTTCTCGCGCCGCCCTGGACGCGATGTGATTTCGTCCGCATCGGCGCGGAGCGCCCGTCGTTGGGCTATTCCGCAGTCGGCATCGGCGCTGGCTTGTCGGCTGTACGATGGCCTGGGCGGCCGGGCGGTCAATAAGCGCCTTCGCCGACAAGCACTTTGGGAATGGTGCGAATGAGGATGGAAAGGTCCAGGCCCGGCGACCAGTTTTCCACGTAGTAGATGTCCAGCATCACCATTTCATCGAAGCCGAGGTTGGAGCGGCCGGAAACCTGCCACAGCCCGGTCATGCCGGGCAGGGCTTCCAACCGCTTGCGATGCCAGGGCTCGTACGCGGCGACTTCTTCGGGCAGCGCCGGACGCGGTCCCACCAGGCTCATCTCGCCCTTGAGGACGTTGAAAATTTGGGGGAGCTCGTCGAGGCTGGTGCGGCGTAAAAATCGCCCCACCCGGGTCAGCCGGGGATCGTCTTTGATTTTGAAAAGGGGGCCATCCGCTTCGTTGAGCTGCTGCAATTGCGGCTTCAGACGCTCCGCGTCAGCCACCATAGAGCGGAATTTGTAGGCCATGAAGGGCTTGCCATTGCGTCCAATCCGCTTCTGGATGAAGAAGATCGGGCCGGGGGAGTCCATTTTGATGGCCAGCGCCAGGACGCCCATGATGGGCAGCGCGATGATTAGCCCCAGGCCGCCCAGGGTGAGATCTATGATGCGTTTGATGGCGAATTGCGGACCAGCGATGGCGTGAGGTTTGACGCTGATGAGAGGAATGCCGCTCATCACCTCGATATCCACCCGATCCAGGCTGAGTTGCAGCACATCGGGGACGACCCGGGCCTTGACATTGGCTTGCTGACACTGCCGCAGCACGCTCATAATGCGGCGGTGATACTGCCAGGGCAGGGTGATGATAACCTCATCTACGTGGTGCTCGGCCAGAGCCTGGGGCAGATTGTCGATGGGGCCCAATCCGACAAAGGGCCCCAGATTGCGCTCGCCTTTTTGGGGATTGTCGTCCAGAAAGCCCACGGCTTGATATCCCAAACTGGGCTCAGCCAGCAGGGTGCGCATGATGGTGCGACTCATTTCGCCCGCTCCCACCAGCAACACGCGCCGAATGCCAATCCCCCGCTGCCGCATTTGGGTTTGAACAAACCGATAAACGAGATGCGAGATGGTGGTGAACAGCAAGATGAATCCGCCCGCCATGCCATACACCAGCCGGGAATGGTAGAGGGGCTGAAACATGTAGTTCCCCACCATCAGCACGATGGTGACGATGGCGGTGGAGGTGAACAGCTTGGAAAATTCGGTGAAAAAGCTGACGCCTCGGGGCAGGGT
>JALXAF010000445.1 GCA_026992375.1 Anaerolineae bacterium | reverse complement strand
CAGGGCGACATCGCCGCCAAGGTCAGCGCTGTGCTGCCCAAGTATCCCGAAGGCGAAATCGACGCTATTTGGGGCTCTTGGGATGAGATGGCCAAGGGCGCTTACACCGCTCTGAAAGACGCCGGCCGCACCGACATCAAGCTGGTCTCCATCGACATCTCGAACCAGGACATCAACCTGATGCGCGAGCCGGGCAGCGTGTGGATCGCCACCGCAGCGGTGGACGCCCGCCTCATCGGTCTGGTGGACATGCGCCTGCTGGCCAAGAAATTCGCCGGCGAAGAAACGCCCGACGAATATGACCTGGAAGCCCGCCTGGTGCGCCAGAGCGACCTCAAGCCCGACACCACCATGCAGAATCTGAGCGAGGTCGTCGAAGGTTGGGGCCAGTCCGACGCCTTCAACGAGCCCTGGATGGACAAGCTGCGCGCTGTGCACGGCAGCAAATAGCGGCTGCGCTCATCAGAGCTAACATCAGACAATCGGGTGGCTGTCCCCGCACTCGGGCGGGGATGGCCGCCTCCCTGTGTCCTTACAGGAGGCGGACATCGGCATGGAACCCAAACACAAACTTGAGATGAAGGGGATATCCATCGAATTCCCTGGCGTCAAGGCGCTGAGTCAGGTGGATTTCACCGTTCAAAGCGGTGAGATTCACGCCCTGGTCGGAGCGAACGGCGCCGGGAAATCAACGCTGATGAAGATTTTGGGCGGCGCGTATGACCATTACGAGGGGGAAATCTATTTCGACGGAGAAAAGGTGAATATCCGTCATCCCTATGAAGCCAAAGAACTGGGCATTGATGTCGTATTTCAGGAAGTGGATACAGCCCTCATCCCATATCTCACGGTGGCCGAAAATATCATGTTGGATAAAATGGCCACCAAGATGAAGGGGAAGCATCTCATCCGCTGGGGCAATATCCATCGCACGGCTCGAGAGGTCATGAAGCAAGTGGGCATCCAGTTGGATACGCACATGCTGGTGCAAGATCTGAGCCTGGCCGAAAAGCAAATGGTGCTCATCGCCCGGGCGCTGGCCACTAACACCAATTTTTTGGTATTGGACGAGCCGACTGCGCCACTGAGTCAGACCGAGACCGAAGAGCTGTTTCGTCTGATGCGAGATCTGGCAAAAAATCAGAATGTGGGCGTGGTGTTCATCTCGCATCGTCTGCCAGAGATTTTCGAAATTTGTGAGACCATCACCATCTTGCGCGATGGCCGGGTGGTGTTCGATGGCGTCATCGAACAGCTCACCCAACAAAAGCTGGTGGAACTGATGTTGGGCCGTCGTTTCGAGGAGACTTATCCCAAGGCGCACGTACCCATCGGCGATGTCATTTATCAGGTGAAAAATCTCAGCGAGGAGTATGATCGGGTGCGAAATGTGAGTTTTCGGGTGCGCGCAGGCGAGATTGTGGGAATCACCGGTCTGGTGGGCGCAGGCAAGACCGAGTTGTGCAAGACGTTATTCGGAGCTTATCCCATCAAATCGGGCGAGGTGTTGCTGCACGGCAAGCCCTTGAAGATAAGCTCTCCGCATGGGGCCGTGAAGCAGGGCGTAGCCCTGGTGCCCGAAGAACGGCGCAAGGAGGGCATCCTGGTGGACGAGCCGGTTTTCGTCAATCTCACGCTTCCCAGCCTCGATAAATTCACAAAAGGCCCCGACTTTGTCAACACCAAGGCCGAACGGGAAGTCGCCAGAAAGGTGATCAATGAATTGGGCATTGTCACGCCAAGCGAAAATCAGAAAGTGGCTTATCTTTCGGGCGGCAATCAGCAAAAGGTGGCGGTGGGCAAGTGGCTTATCGCTGACGCAGAGGTGTACATCTTCGATGAGCCAACCAAGGGCGTGGATGTGGGCGCCAAGCGCGATATATTCGAGCTCATCGGCGAGCTGGCCCGCCGCGGCAAGGGCGTCATCTACGCTTCCAGCGAAATTCCCGAGATTTTGGATATTTCGGATCGCATCTATGTGATGTATGACTACACCATCGTTAAAGAATTCGAGACTTCAGAAGCAACGGAAGAGAAAATTCTTTTCTATTCTGCCGGAGGTCAATAATCAATGACTGTAACATCCGAAACAACAAAGAAAAAACAACTCTCTGGCATTGTTGATTTTCTCAGCAAGTGGGGAACGATCATTACGATCTTTGTCCTGCTAGCTTTCTTTGCCATCACCATGCCATCCTTCCGCACCGCCTCCAACATGGTGACGATCATGCGGAGCATTTCCATCGTCACCGTCATCGCCACAGGCATTACGGTCTCGTTGACGGTGGATGGGTTCGATCTCTCTGTGGGGTCGGTGGCTACCTTCACCGTGGCGCTGGTGATGTCCTTCTTCGTCTGGTATGGATGGGGCACGATCCCCGCCATTATCGTGGCTCTGCTCATTTCTCTCATCGTGGCCGTGGTGAACGCTTTTCTCATCGTCAAGCTACACATCTTCGATCTGTTGGCAACGCTGGCCACCATGTTCATCTTCGAGGGCGTGGCCATGACCTACACCGGGGGCGGCTCCATCAGCCAAGGGATGCCGCGATTGGATGGCACGCCCACCACCGGGACCATCCCACCCGAATTCCGGCTCATCGGCCAATCTCCTTACATTATTCTCATCATGTTGGTAATCGTCATGCTGGTGCATGTTTTTCTTACATACACCAAACATGGCCGCTATCTTTACATCGTGGGAGGCAATCGCGAGGCGGCCCGGCTTTCGGGCATCCCGGTGAATCGTTATCGCACCCTGGCCTATTTTCTTTCTACCCTGCTGGCGGGCATGGGAGGCATCATGCTGGCCGCCCGCATCGGATCATCCCAGATCAACTCAGGCGCAGGCTATCTCATGCCTGCGGTGGCCGCGGCTTTCATCGGCTTTTCGGTGGCGGGAGTGAAGAAACCCAACGCCATTGGCACCCTGGTGGGCGCGATTTTGGTGGGCTTATTGGAAAATGGCCTGATCATGATGTCGGTGCCCTATTACTCTCTGAACATCATCAAGGGCCTAGTGCTCGCTATCGCTCTGGCCATCACCTACTACAAGAAGCATGATTGATTGTAACTATGCAGTCCCCATGCCACACCTTGCAGGCAATATTCGCCAACAGGCGACATGCCAGGGCCGTCAAACGTCGAGCGTCAAACGTCACACTGATGTAACGATGTCATGGACCGTTCCTGGGCGCATGATGCCGACAACAGCCTGACATTTGACGTTCTACACATGACGTGGGTCAGCATAAAAGGCGGACGTTGCTCGGCGGGCATTTTCTTGCCGTTGCCTGCATAGTTACGACGGATTACCGAAATCTCATCGAAAGGAGCGAAGCATGAACGTTCATGGCAAACATTATCGCACCATCTGGGTGAAAGAGGACGATGACAGGGTGGTGCAGGTTATCGATCAGCGTTTTTTGCCCCACAAGTTCGTCATCGAAGACCTGACCAATGTGGATGAGGCCGCACGGGCTATCAAGGAAATGCACATCCGCGGCGCAGGCCTAGTGGGCGCTACGGCTGGATTCGGCATGTATCTGGCGGCCCTGGAGGCGCCCCGGGATTCGCCCGAGGCCTTCACCGCGTTTATGGAGGCCGCTGGCGAGAAGCTGAAGGCCACCCGTCCCACCGCGGTTAATCTGGAATGGGCGGTGCATCGCCAATTAGACGCCATGGCCGAAGCGCCGACGGTGGACGAGAAGATGGCGACGGCCTTTCAGACGGCCAAAGATATCGCTGATGAGGACGCAGATTTCTGCCGACGCATTGGCGAACATGGCGTCAGCATCATCGAGGAAATCAGCAAGCGCAAGAACGGCGAACCCGTCAACATCCTCACCCATTGCAATGCGGGCTGGCTGGCGTTTGTGGATTATGGCACCGCCACCGCCCCCATCTACGAAGCCCATAACCGCGGCATTCCCGTGCATGTGTGGGTGGACGAGACCCGGCCTCGCAATCAGGGCGCGCGACTCACCGCGTGGGAGCTGGGCCAGCATGGCGTGCCGCACACCGTCATCGCCGATAATGTGGGCGGGCATCTCATGCAGCACGGCATGGTGGATATGGTCATCACCGGCACCGACCGCACCACCTACACCGGCGATGTGGCCAACAAGATCGGCACGTATCTCAAAGCCCTGGCCGCGCACGATAACGGCGTGCCCTTCTATGTGGCCCTGCCCTCCTCCTCCTTCGATTGGAACATCCGGGATGGCGTCAAGGAAATTCCCATCGAAGAGCGGGGGGAGGATGAGGTGAAATTCATCCAGGGCCTGCATCGGGGCGAGATCGTCAAGGTGCTGCTGACGCCCGCCGAAAGCCCGGCCACCAATTTCGGCTTTGATGTGACCCCGCGCAAGTACGTCACGGGCCTCATCACCGAACGGGGCGTTTGCGAGGCCAGCGAAGAGGGCGTGCTGGGCCTGTATCCCGAGAAAAGACAGTAACGAATCTATAGCAAGCCAATTATCAAAAGCCAACGGAGTTCGATCTATGCCATTTTATCCTCTCAATGAAGAAAATATCCTCGACTATCTGCAACAGCGCCCGGCGCTGAAGGATTTCTTTCCCCCTGACGCGCATCTCTCCATCCGCGAGGTGGGTGACGGCAATCTGAATTTCGTCTACATCATCGAAAATGACGCCGACCCCGACAACTCGATGGTGCTCAAGCAGGCGCTGCCTTATCTGCGAGTGCTGGGCGAATCGTGGCCGCTGACGCAGGAGCGGGCCCGCTACGAGGCTCAGGCCCTGGCCGAACACAACAAGTACGCGCCAGGTTTGGCTCCTAAGTTGTATGATTTCGATGACGAGATGTCGACCATCGCCATGGAATATCTGGGCAGACATGCGATTATGCGTAAGCCCATGGTCGCGCGTCAAAAATTCCCCAAATTCGCAGATCACATCTCCTCTTTCCTGGCCCGCACCCTCTACTTCACCTCCGATTATTATCTCTCCGGACCGGAGAAGAAACTGCTACAAGCCAAATTCGTCAACGAAGAGCTGCGCAAGCTGCAGGAGGATTTCGTTTACACCAACCCCTACAAGGAATCGGAAGAGAACAACTGGAATCCCCTGGTGGACGATGAGGTGCAGGCTGTGCGCTCGGACGCGTCCTTGAAGCTGGAGATCGCGGCCATGAAGGATAGCTACATGAATCACGCCGAGGCGCTGATCCATGCAGACCTGCACACCGGCTCCATCATGCTCAACCAGGAGGACACCCGGGTCATCGATCCCGAATTCGCGTTCTTCGGGCCTATGGGTTACGATGTGGGTGCGGTGCTGCAAAATCTGGTACTGAATTACCTCTCTCATTACGGTCACACGCCCGATCCCGAAGTTCGGGCCGACTATCAGGCCTGGGTGCTGGCAACCATTCGGGAAATCTGGAATCAGTTCGCTGAGAAATTCGACCGCTTGTGGGTGGAAAACGCCCGTCCCGACAGCGAGCTCATGCCTTTAGATTATTGGGACTTCCCGGGCGGACAGGAAGCCTTCGCCGAATACCGTCGGCGCACCATCCAGCATATTCTGGAGGAGACGGCCGGGCACGGCGGCGTCAAATTCCTGCGCCGCATGATGGGCGTTGTCAGCGTTTGGGACATCTCCAGCATCGAGGATCCCGCGAAGCGGGCTGTGGCCGAGCGGGCCGCCATTCACATCGGCAAGCGCTGGCTCATGGAACGCAAATCCATCACCTCCATCGACGATCTCATCGGCATCGTGCAAGAAGAAACAAAAGACATCATTGTGTAAAATAGCGGCAACCACACAGGGCCTGACGAAAAAACGATTGCCGAAGCAACACCAGCCCATTATGCCACTCCACGTCATGCGTCGAACGTCAGATGGTTGTCGACATCGTTACAGCAGAATGACGTTTGACGCTTGAGGTTTGACGACAGAGGTGACCATGTCCATCACAATCATCGGCCCCAACGATCCCGCCCTGGATGCGCTGGGCGCAGCCCTGACCCGATTGCCCCATCTCGACGCCCGTCTGCACATCATTCCCTGGCCCGACTATCGCAACACGCTCATAGCGGGCCTGACCGCGGAGACCAGCCCCTGGCAGGCCGCATTCATTCCCGGCCACATCTGGCTACCCGAACTGGCGGACAGGGGCTTTTTGGCTGCACTGGAGCCTCTGGCAGAGGCGACGCCCGCGGCCGTGCGGGCGCAGTACGACGCGGGGGACGTCATCGCGGCGGTGGCCAACGAATGTCGATACGGTGGCCAGGATTTTCTGCTGCCCCTCTTCACCGACGGACACATCCTCTTCTATCTCGAAAAGTGTTTCGATTTCGGGGAAGACGAAGTCCCCGTCATCTCCACCCACGATATGGCGCATCTGGCCCGAAAGGCCCATCATCCGCCCAAGCATTATGGCCTGGCGCTCAAGGCCGATGTCAGCGAAATCTTCACCGACTGGCTGCCCTATTTGTGGGAAGCGGGCGGGCGCATTTTCGATAACGCCGGGCGGCCTGACATCGCCAACACCGTCAACATCGATGCGCTGGCCTACTACTGCTCACTGAGCAGCCACTGTCCTCCGCATACAGCCTTCTATGGCAACGCGGAGATCGCTGACATCATTCGGCGGGGCGAGGCCGCGCTGGTGGCCACCTGGGGCGGACAAGCCGCGCCTCTCTTTCTGGAAAACGACTCGGATTCACCCTATCGGGCCGCTGTCTTTCCCACGCCCTGGAACGCGACCTGGGGCGTGGGAATTCCCGCCAATCAGCCCGTCGGCACGCAGCAACGCGTGCTGGCTGCACTGATGCAGGCCATGGGGCCCGAGACGGATCGGGCCGTCATTCGCACCGCGGGCAGCCCCGTGAGGACGAGCAGCTACTCGTCCGAGGCGCTGAAGCGCTATCCCTGGCTGGCCGCGCAGCGGGCCATGCTGGACCGGGCGAAGCCCCTGCCCGCAGACCCGAGGTTGGGGCTATTTCTGGGCGATTTATATGAGTATGTGCACCGGGCCTTTGTGAGAGAAATGTCGCCCCAGGCAGCGTTGCAGGCGGTGCAAAAACGGGCGCTGGCTGCGATGGGTTAGCATTATTGCCTCTTCTTTCATAACCGCTAGCGTAGCCAGCTTTTGAACCACAAACCCACAAAATGAATGTTCACAAATCAAGTCGGTCATATCGAGGCTTATTTCTTTCGTACACCAGCCGCAGGCCGCGCAGGGTCAGGTGCGGATCGTGCTCGTCGATGACGTCGGTGTAAGGCTTGATCACGCCCGCCAGCCCGCCTGTGGCGATGACCGGTGGCCGATGGGGCGCTAGCTCGGCCTTGATGCGGGCCAGCAGGCCCTCGACGAGGCTGACATAGCCCAGCAAGACGCCCGATTGCATGGCGCTGATGGTGTCATCGCCGATGGGCGCAGGTGGCGCGGCCAGATCGATTCTGGGCAGCAACGCTGTGCGATTGGCCAACGCGTCGGCCGAAGTACGAAACCCGGGAGCGATGGCCCCTCCGATGAATGCACCCTCGGGCCCGACCACATCGAATTTGGTGGCCGTGCCCAGGTCCAGAGTGATGACGGGCGCACCGAATCGGTGGCGGGCGGCGATGGCGTTGAGCAGACGATCTGCGCCCACCCGGGCGGGCTCCTTCACCCGCACCGCCATGCCCAGATCCAGGCTCACGCGCATGATGACAGGCTCCAAGCCCAGCCACTGGCGGCTCATGCGGGCCAGGGCCGCGGTCAGGGGCGGGGCCACCGAGCCGATAATGACGCCCGTCAGGTCTTGGGGCAGAGCCAGGCCCGCGTGTCGGGCCGTGGCGGCCAAAAACACGCCCAGCTCGTCTGCTGTCGCGTCCGGGCGAGAGGCCATACGCCAGTGATGCAGCAGGCGCTCGCCCTGAAACAGGCCGAAGACGATGTTGGTGTTGCCGACGTCGATGGTGAGAAGCATGGAAAGAGTAGGAAGTGCGGAGCGCGGAACCTGGGCTGGAGGCCAAGGAGTGAGGATCGCCTGCACATTTTACTGTCAAAAGCCTCTATCGCGCCAGCCACCCACTGCCCGAAATCCGACGCCGTGTCGGCTCTTCGAGCAGCTGCAGCAGTTACCCTTGGCGGCTTTGCGTGAGATGGTTTTCAGGGCAGAAACAGGGGCCAGAACTGGGGATTGCTGAGGTTGCGGCGTCCGGGTGAGCCGCCCACTGCGGCCGAGGCGCCCCAGTTGGCGGGATCGTTGCCATACAGGCCCGGCGCGAGGCGCGCCAGCGAGGGGCCGTCGCCATCGGGCGCAGCAGGCCAGGGAGCGCCGTCGTCGTAGTCCACGACATCCACGTCGATGTAGGGAACGAAGCCGCCGTCGGGCGAATCGGGCCGGGATAACGCGACGCGTTCGCCGCTGTTTGAGAGTTTGCCTTCGTAAGGTCCGAAGATGGGAACGTCGTCCGGGATGCCGTACTTCACGCGGAAGGCGTCCGGCGCCATTCGCACCACCAGCAGATAGCCGTGAGCAGGGATGCTCGTCCCCGCGGGGAAGGCGTAATCCACGCCATCGGTGAAGGCCCATACGTTTTCGGGCCTGGCGGGATCGAACAGGGAGACGGGGGCGTCTGAGAGGTTGTAGAGCTCGATGAACTCATCGCCATCGTCCGCTGGATGGTACATCAGCTCGTTGATGACCACGGGGCCGATGATCGGAACTGCGTTGGCTGCGCCCTGGCCTGTTCGGAATCCCTCGACGCTGGCGGGGTTGGCCACGCCAAAGGTGGGGGTTTGCAGCAGCGTGAAATCAAAGCCCGCGCTGGTGTCGTAGCGCCCGAGCGAGAGGTTGGTGGGCGTGGCTCCAAAGGCCACGCTGTCCGAATACCCGGTGAGGGTCCCCGCAGCGTCCGCAGCCGAAAGGAGCACCGTCTCGCCATGAGAGCTGAGCGCGAAACTGGGCGGCGAGCCGGGCGTTGGATTGAACTGATATTCGTACGCCACCACATAGTCGCCCGCCTCGATGATGGTGTTTTCGGGGAAGCGATACTTCTTCGGGGTCTCGGGGTCATCGCTGAGGAACCAGCCGCTGATGTCGAAATCCTGATCCAGGGGATTGTAGAGCTCGATGGCGTCCTCGTAAGGTGGATCGGAATGTGTCAGGATTTCATTGATGATCACGCCATCCACCAGGGGCGGGGGATCGGCCGCGCCGGGCGAGCCGTTGATGTCATGGCTGGCCCGCCAATTGCCCGGATCGCCAGGATCGCCCCATTCGTCGAAGATGACCAGGGAGTGGCCCTGACCGTCGGCCTTCGCGGGCCAGAGACCGCGATCGTCGTAGGTCATATCGACGATGACGTCGCTCTCGGGGTCTTGCAGGAGCAACCGTTCGCCGCTGTTGGAGAGTTTGCCCGCGTATTCGCCCAGGGGGCTGACGCCGGGGTAGCGTTGGGCGAACGCGTCGGCGTTCTTGACCAGCACGCCGTAGCCATCTGCATCCAGGCTCGCGCCCGCCGGAAAGGTAAAATCGACGCCATCCACAAACGCAACGCCGCTCAGATCCAGGCGGGCATCGCCCGCGTTGTGCAGCTCGATGAATTCGTAATCGCTGCCATCCAGAGGCTGATACATGATCTCGGTGATGTGGAGCGCGTCGAAGCGGGGCGAGGCTGTGAAAACCGCCTGGGTGAGGGCGCTCCACTCATCCCCAGCCAGAGCCCGGGCTTTGACGGTGGTTTCGCCTTGGGACAGGCGCACCGGCGTTTCGTAGCGTTGGGCCGAGGCCGCGGGCGCGCCCGTCAGGGGCGTGCGCGGGTCCGAGCCATCGGTGGTGAAATAGATGTCGCCCGACGGGGCGGTCATAGTCAGGGCGAAGCCCGCGTCCACCTGACCGCCGGGCCGGTTGAAGACGGGTGCATCCACCTGGGGATAAAGACCGGCATCGCGAAATTGCTGCAAGACGATGGCGGAGCGCCGGGGGAAGTAATCGTGCAGCAGACGATTCACCTCGGGCGCCCAATGATCGTTGCGGGTGAACACCCTGTTTCCTTTCCAATCGCCCCAGCGGGCCGATTCGCCCACGATGGCCCGGTCGATCTGCTGCGCTCGACGGGCGAGCCGGGCCGCGGGCGCGTTGTTTTCGGGGTGCTCCGGGTCCCAGTCTGGGTGTTGGGGATTCACGTAGAGCGCGCCGCCGGGAGAAAAGTGCTGATGCACCCGGTCTGCGAATTGCAGCCGAAATTCAGAATTGGCGCGCAACCGGTCGTAGAGCCAGGCGGGCGTGTATCGCGAAGCGATGTTCGTGACGTTTTCGTTGAGATCGTGGAGGATGGCTTCTGAATCCCAGCTGATGAACTGAAACCGGCCATCCGCGGTTCGCGGACGCAAGGCGTACCAGTTTTGTATGGGCCATTCGTGGTGATGCCCGGCGTAGAGGTTGATGATCATGTAATCGATGAAGGTGGGGATGTCGAGATACTGCTGGATGGCCTCGTATTGCGCGGGCGTCGCCAGCCCCTCATCGGCCAGGGCCATCATCGCATCCCAGGCGATTTTGTCCCCCTCCTTCACTTCCGCGCCCAGTGCGCCATCCCCTTTGAGGATGTCGAAGCTGCTGTATTGGGGCAGATAGGAGGCGGCGTAATGCTCATCGAGCCGTTCGATGAGATTGTAAACGCCCCAGTACAGCCCGTCGACGTACAGATTCACGAAGATGCCGTGGACATTGAGCTTGCCCATGGCCTCCTCCGTGTCCCGCACCCATTGATCTCGCAGCAACAACGCGTTGTCTACGCCCCAAATCCAGCTATCGGTGAAATTGGCCCGCACCACCAGCCGTTCGAAGCTGGTCACGTCGGTGCCGGGAAAGATGGCCTGTTCCAGATGATCGGGCCCGTAATCGCCCCTGAAATAGAGCCGGAAGGAGTGCTTGGCCGAGAGATCGGGGCGTCGGCTGTTGCCGCCATGAATGCGAACGCCCGCGTTGATCTGAAAGCCGGGGTCGTTTTTCCCGAACAGCTCGATGGACGCGGGGCGCTCCCAATCCAGGCCCTTTTTCAGCGGATAGGCGTAGATGCCCCGCTGGCTGCCGAACATGTCGGCCCGGCTGGTGACGATGGAAAGCGC
>JALXAF010000444.1 GCA_026992375.1 Anaerolineae bacterium | reverse complement strand
ACGACCCCGACGCCATGATTGCAGTCATGGGCGATCTCAACTCCTTCTTCGATTCCAAACCGGTGCAGACCTTGCGGGACGCGGGCCTGAAACACGTGCTGGACTTTTTGCCCGCGGATCAGCGCTACACCTACATCTTCCAGGGCGATTCCCAGGTGTTGGATCACATCCTGGTCACGCCCAACCTGTACGAGCTACTGCAAGACGTGGTGATCCTGCACGTGAATGCGGACTTCCCGCCCCCCATCCCCGACGACCCCTCACCCATTCGCAAGTCGGACCACGATCCCATCATCGCCATCTTCGGCGAATAGCCTGCCTGACAGGTGCGTCGCACTTGGCGCCAAGTGATCGTCCAGAAGTAACTTCCTTTTTTCGTTGCAACACTAGCCGAGTAAACTCGGGCTCTTTAGGCCCAGGCCATAGGCCTGAAGCCAGCGCCGGGGGATGAAGTCCCCCGGCTAGAAACAGCGCCCCTGTGGGGCTAGCCGGATTCATCCGGCGCTGTTTTGTAGCCCGGCGATGAAGTCGCCGAGCAGACGTGATAAACGCCACTATTGCCGATTTAATTTGTTAACATTCATCAGTCGACGAGCGCAAAAAAGGAACTAATTTTTAGGTGTTCTTAGTGGCTTTCAGGTGACGACCGGTGACGACCTTAATAGTTACTAGCCGCCTTATGTTGGGACAGATGACGATGTCCATATGCGAGTTTATTGATACTTTTCCCGCTTTCTTGGCTTATCAGACAAAGGTGCAAGATAAGCCTCTGAGCGAACGAATAGAAAGATGGGCAACGGAGTATATGGCGCGATGGCCCGAACTTCTGGCTAAACAGACAGAAGACTATTCGGTACAGAATCTGAACTGGCGAGAGATTGCTCGTGAGAAGATATTTCCATACTTGACTGAGCGTCTTCCTGCTATGCGCCAGGCTCATCGGCACATATTAGAATCAGCTGAGCCTCTCTATTCCAGAGCACAACAGGTGCTTGCCTTCGAAAGCAAGGTGATTTTTGTCATCTATGTGGGTATCGGCTGCGGCGCAGGATGGGCGACGACGTTTCGTGGTTCGCCAGCCATTCTTTTTGGGTTGGAAAACATTGCTGAGTGTGGCTGGAGTAGTCCTGAAACCATCATGGGGTTAGTCGCCCATGAAATCGGACATCTTGTACACCATCATTGGCGCGCACAGCACGGGAAATCGATTGGTAGTGGTCCGTGGTGGCAACTCTACGAAGAAGGGTTTGCGCAACGTTGCGAAGGTTTGATACTCGATTCGGACAGTTGGCATCAAGCAAGCGGTGGCAACGACGATGATTGGATAAATTGGTGTCGAAGTCATAGAGGCTGGCTTGCTGCCGAATTCATAGGAACCGTAAAGAGTGATCAACCTGTTTCCCCGTTTTTCGGTTCGTGGCTTGAAATTCGTGGCAGAAGCGAGACAGGGTACTTTCTCGGTCACGAAGCTATCAAGGAGCTAGAGAAACATTTTGCCCTGAAGGAGATTGCCTTGTTGGAGAATGTGGAATCTCACTTGCGGCCAATTCTGGAACAAATGGTGGAGAATGGCGGCTAATCCCGCATTAAGCAGACCTGCATTCGGCGGCCGATAAGCGGTGCGAAATTTACAAATTCAGGCTACGCCGAAACAGTGGCGCATTGCAAACACGGCGGGCGGCTTACGCCAACGATAGATCGTCGTTCTGAGCTTAGTCTATACAGCCTCCTGGCCCGCAAGGAGGTATTGATCCAGATCAACCACCATCTTCGACCAATAGCTCGCTAAAGGCGCCTCGCACGTGGCGTTGAAGTGCGACGTGCCTCGCGTCCGTCACTTTCAGATCGTTTTGTAAGGCTAGCGCCATTTCTGGGCTTCATAGAAAACTGTGCTATACTCTAGACGGATGTC
Source organism: Anaerolineae bacterium (assembly GCA_026992375.1). Taxonomy (GTDB): domain Bacteria; phylum Chloroflexota; class Anaerolineae; order J102; family J102; genus M2005. Next base: position 9,177 of record JALXAF010000444.1, on the reverse strand, counting down.
CGGAGGCGCTTCGCTTTGGACGTGCGTTGAAATCTCTTTTATAACTCCCATGCTACCGCGCTGAACAAGGAGGTTCGATTATGCGCCCAGTCTATGCCATATCCGGTGGCGTCAGTAAATTCGCCAAGGCCCGACCGGATAAGACTTTCCAGGCTGTGGTGAAGGAGGCGTACGACTACGCCATCGCCGACATCGGTCTGGAACACCCCAAGTTTATTGAACTGGTGGATGGCTCTGTGGCCAGCTATTTCAGCGACCACTTCGCCCGGCAATTGATGGCCGGGATCATGGTGCAGGATTATCTGGGATTGATCCCCAAACCCAGTCATCGCGTCGAGGGGGGCGGGGCTACCGGCGGGCTTTGTTTTCAGGAAGCGTGGAAAAGCGTCGCCAGCGGGCACATGGACATCGCCCTGGCCTATGGCTTCGAGCAGATGAGTCATGTGGAGACCTGGAAGGGGAATGAGTTCATTGCGCTGGCCTCGGACGTCTCGTTCGATTATCCGGTGGGCGGTTTTTATTCCGGTTATTACGCCATGATGGTGACGCGGCACATGAAAGAGTTTGGCACCACGCCCGAGCAACTGGCTCATGTGTCGGTGAAAAACCACATGAACGCCTATTACAACCCCTATTCGCAAAAACGGCGCAAGCTGAGCATCGAGGATGTGCGCAATGCGCCCATGGTGGCCTGGCCGCTGACCCGCCTGGATATCTGCGTCATGTCCGATGGCGCGGCCGCCACGATTCTGGTCTCGGAAGAGGGGCTGGAGAAGCTGATCAAGGCTGGCGCGCAGATTCCGCAGCCCCTGGTGAAGATCACCGGCATTGGCCGCGGCACCGACGCCATGCGCATGGCCGACCGGCCCCATGTGGATTACGACACCTTTATGAAAGATTACGCCACGCCGCAAGAGCGGGATTCGGACGACACCCGGGCTTACTACAAGGCGCTGTGGGAGCATGGCACGCGTTATCCGGGTGTGCACTCCTTCCGCGCCGGGCGCACCGCCGGCAACATGGCTTACAAGATGGCGGGCGTCACCGACCCGCTGGGCGAACTCGACTTCGTCGAGCTGCATGACGCGTACACCAGCTCCGAAATCCAGACTTATGAGGATATGGGCCTGTGCCGCTACGGCGAGGGCGGGCCTTTTGCGGCCTCGGGCAAGGCTTTCATGCCGGGCATCGACTACGGTCTGGACCTGCCCGACGATCCCGCCTGCCCGGTGAACCCCTCGGGCGGCCTCATCGCCTGCGGACATCCCGTGGGCGCCACGGGCCTGATGCAGGCCGTCTTCGCTATCTGGCAATTGCAGGGAACCATCAACAAACACTTCGGCGATGACACCTTGCAGGTCAAGGACGCCAAACGAGGCGCTATCCACAGCCACGCCGGCACCGGCACCTATGTCACTGTCACCATTCTCGAACGGGAAGACTAAGGAGGACGCCATGAGCAAGCAACCCACGAAACGCGAAGAGACCCTGGGCGGAACCATCGTTCATGGGCTGCCCTTCCCCAGCGAACTCACGCCCGAATCTCTGGAATGGCTGCGCAAGATGCAGCCCATCCGCATCGAACAGGATTACAGCATCACCTATTTGCATAGCTATGGCCAGGATAGCCCCTTCTTCGCGGGCCTGACCAACAAGGTGCTGCTGGGAAATCAGGAGGTGGACACCGGCTACACCTACGCCACCCCGCGCGGGCATGGCATGTATGATGGCAAGGAGACGCGATGGGTGCCTCTGCCCCACGAGGGCAAAGTGCATGCCTTCACCGTGTGCTATTTCGGCTCCGAGGAATTTCTGCCCGAGACGCCCTTTATCCTGGCCCTCATCGAGTTCGAAGGCGCGGACACCCTCTTCCTCACCCGCCTGCTTGGCTTGAATCCCGATGACGCGGGTCTGCACTGGATCGGCATGAAAGTCAAGGCTCGATTTCTGCGCAACGCCAAGCTCAAGCCCACGGATGTCTATTTTGTGCCCATAGAAGCATAGCTGAGATGGGTTAAAAGACAGGCAAAGTCTGTAATTCGACTCCCTCCCCCGCTCCGGGATGGGCGGGGGAGGAGATAGAAAAGATTGATAGGGGCGCATAATCACATTGACTGCATTTTTTACCCAAAGGAGCGCAACAGGGGGCGGCAATAAAATCCACCGCAAGACATTCTGGCTGGTAATTTTGATCGCATTAGGCCTGCCCTTCCGTGGCAACAAAGCTATGCAATAAGGGCGCCAATGAAATGGCCGACAGAAGGCCTGTTTGGCGATTCCGTCCAGGCCATCGCCATCAGCCTGACTGCGGTCTGTTATGCGCATAACCCGCGGGATTTGTACATCTAACCTTAGGCATCTATAATCCAACCGGCCAATTCCATGGCCTACATCACCCGCTTCTAGCCCAGATAGGCGCTTAGCGCACTCAGATCGAGAAAAAGTATCGATCTTCGCGGCCAACCGCCGCCCGGCGATGAAGTCGCCGGCTACAGAATAGCGCAGGACAAATCCAGCTAGCCCCGAAAAGGCGTTGTTTCTAGCCGGGGGACTTCGGGGGCGGCAGACGTCTTGCTATATGCTGCTCAGAAAGGCCTCATCTTCCCTGCACAGTCTTGGAAGATGCCCAGAATCTAAATTGCTGATCTTACGCAAAGGCGCCAGGTTTTTCTTTGCCTCATTTTTCCATTGCGGCTCTGCGCCTTTGCGTAAGACATTTTCTCACCCAGTCGGTAAAGACTTCACCACCCACTGTTATGCCCGAAACCGTCCACCGCAAGCACGCCACATTGGCGCTGATCATCGTCATCCTGCTGGGAATGTTGACGTTGCTCTACGCCCAGACCAAACATCCCCTGGCCCCCTCTGAAGACGCGTACATCACCTATCGCTACGCCCGCAATCTGGCCGAGGGGCACGGCATCGTGTGGAACATCGACGAAGACCCGGTGGAAGGCGGCACGGAATTCCTGTGGACATTACTCCTGGCCGGCACCAGTCGGCTGACGGGGATGAACATCGAACAATCGGCCCGGACTCTCAATCTAGCGGTAGGGTTACTGGCGACGCTGACGCTGGCGGTCGCCTCCTTCGCCTTCAGTGGCCGACGATTGCCGCCCGCGCTGTTCGCCACCCTGGCCTTTGCCGCGGGCCCGCTTAGCTACCACATCCGCGCTGGATTCGCCACGCCCCTCTTCACCCTGCTGCTGCTGATCATCACCATCGCGCTTTATCGGCTCGCGTTTTCGCCGGTTGCGGCCTCACGCCGACATGGGGCGTTCCACATCCTGCCTTTAGCCGGACTACTGCTGGGCCTCACTCGCCCCGAAGGCACGCTCTTTGCGGGCATGGCCTTCGCGGTCGCGCTGCTTTTGCTGGATGGGCCGGGTCGACGTCGCCTGCTCCTCACCACGCTGCTCCTGCTGGCGATCCCGGGTGCCATCTACTTTATCTGGCGCTGGCGCTACTTCGGCTATTTCCTGCCCAATACATTTTATGTCAAAAATGCCGGGGAATTACTGCACATGCGTTACTTCCCCGAAATCTACGAGTTGTTCCGCTTCATGGCCCCGCTATTCATGCTCATCGGGATGGGTTTACTGCTTGACGCCCCGCACAACGCGGTAAAAAAGCTCGTCATCCTGAGCCCGGCCATCCTCTTCCCCTGGAGCTATCTGCTCATCGATCAGCTACAAAATCTAGGCAAGCGCTTCCAATACCCGGTTTATCCCATCTTTTTGCTGGCCGCGGCCATAGCCTTGGGGCGCCTGGCGCTGCGCACCCCGCCACCCAAGTTGCGACGCAAAAACCTGGCGCTGTACGTTGCGGGCCTCGTCGGCATGGGCTTCATCCTCTTCGCTCCCTTCGTCAACCTAGAACGCATGACCCTCATTGCCCTGCTCATCGTCATTCTGGCCGGAGTTAAGTTTCTGGAAGGCAGGCAGCTGGGCGTGCGGGGAACGCAACTGGCTCTGGCGTTTCTGGCCGTTGTCAGTGCGCTGGTCATCTTCAACGCTCAGGTCAGCTATCGTCTAGCCAACAGCTTCTATCCCACCGTTTTCGACGACCGGGAAGCCATCGGCAAAGCCCTTGAACCCCTGGCGGGGAAAGGCTACACAGTGGTGGCCAGCGAAGCAGGCTGGATTCCCTATTTCTCTCGCTGGCGGGCCATCGATCCCTTTGGTCTCAACGATGAATATATCGCCCACCATGGGCTCAGCTTCGAATATCTGGACAAGCAGCGCCCTGACGTGATCATGTATCATCAGGTGAAAAACCCGCAGCCACCGCGCTGGGCCGATATGGTGCAAATGCTGCGGGCGTACGCACAGGCCCGGGGCTTCATCCTGGCGGCCATCATCGAACGCAAGGGCCCCGAGGATGTGCACGTCTATTGGGTGCGGCCCGACAATCCCGATGCGGAAGCGCTGCTGCGGGCTATCACCCAACATGACGACCGGTTTGTTTATCGATACAAAGCGGAGCGGTAATGCGTCGAGCGGGCCACTACAGGCTCTAGCGGCCCGCTGAGAAAAACATCGCCAAACCTCACCTTCTACTCCACCGTCACACTCTTGGCTAGATTGCGGGGCTGGTCTACATCAGAGCCGCGCCACACCGCGATGTGGTAGGCGAAAAGCTGGAGGGGAGCCACTGTGAGGATGGGCAGCAGCCAGGGCGAGGCTTCGGGCACGACGACAAGATCGTCCGCCTTGGCCGCCACCACATGATCATCGGGATTCACCACTGCAATGACTTTGCCCTGCCGGGCCTTGACCTGCTCCACCTGGCTCACCATCTTTTCGTAAATGCCATCGCGAGGGGCAATGGCCACGGTGGGCATGGTCTCATCGATGAGCGCAATAGGCCCGTGCTTCATCTCGCCCGCGGGATACCCTTCGGCATGAATGTAGCTGATCTCCTTCAGCTTTAGCGCGCCCTCCAACGCGATGGGATACTGCAATCCCCGGCCCAGATAAAGGAAATCGGCGTAATTGGCGTAGGCGATGGCCAGTTTGCGGATGTCCTCGTCCTGGGCCAGCACGTCACCCAGCTTTTGCGGCAACAGGGCCAATTCGTGAGCCAGGGCCAGCGACGCGTCTTCATCCATCAGCCCCCGTTGCTGAGCCAGATACATGGCCAACAGCAATTGATCCACCACCGATGTGGTGAAGGCCTTGGTGCTGGCCACGCCGATCTCGGGCCCGGCCTGCATATAGATCACGCCATCCGCCACCCGCGCAGCCTGGGAGCCCACCGCGTTGACGATGGACAGCAGGCGGGCGTTATGACGACGAGCTTCCTCCATCGCGGCCAGGGTGTCCACCGTCTCGCCCGACTGGGTGATGGCCACAAACAAGGTGTTTTCGTCCAGGATCGGCTCCCGGTAGCGATACTCGGAGCCGTAATCCACCTCCACCGGCAGCCGGGCCAGCCGCTCGATGTAGAACTTGCCCACCAGGCCCGAGTAATACGAAGTGCCGCAGGCCACGATGGTCACCTTGTCGATACGTCGCACCAGCTCGGGCGTCAGATTCGCCTCGGGCAGCGTCACCCGGCCTGAAAGAAAATCCACCCGCCCGCGAATGGTGTCGGTGAGAGCGTTGGGCTGATCGAATATCTCCTTCTGCATGAAATGCCGATACGGTCCCTTGGCCGCGGCTATCGGGTCCCAGGGGATGATCAAAATCTCCTTGTCAGGCAGGGGCTCGCCATCCAGATTCGCGAAGCGAACGCCCTGTCGGGTCACCACTGCCATCTCCCGATTTTCGAGAAAACTCATGCGCCGGGTGTGCTCCAAAATAGCGGGGATGTCGGAGGCCAGGAACATCTCGCCCTCACCATAGCCAACCACCACTGCGCCAGCATTGCCCAGCCGGGCCGCGATAAGACGATGGGGCTCGTAGCGGCTGAGCACGACCACCGCAGAAGGCCCTTCCAGCAGCCTCAACGCCCGCCGCACCGCCTCCTCCAGGTCCTCGCTGGCCGTGAACTCCCGGTGGATGAGCTGCACGATGACCTCGGTGTCGGTGTCCGAAGCGAATTTGTAGCCCTGAGCCGTCAGCTCCTTCCGCAGCGGCAGAAAATTCTCCACAATGCCATTTTGCACAACCACGATGTTGCCGTCCCGGGCGGGATGAGGATGGGCGTTGGCGGAGGTTGGCGGTCCGTGGGTGGCCCAGCGCGTATGTCCGATGCCGATATGACCGTGCAGCGGCGCTTCCGCCACCCGGTTTTGCAAATTCACCAGCTTTCCCGCGTCTCGCCGGATTTCGATCTTGCCGTTTTCTTCGATGACGGCCAGGCCCGCGGAATCATAGCCGCGGTACTCCAGCCGTTTCAAACCTTCGAGGATGATGGGCGTCGCCGCCCGCGGGCCGACATAGCCAACAATGCCACACATAAGGTTGCTCCTGAAGTGGATATTGGGGAGTGGGCATTGGATATTGTCAACATCGTCAATACCAATATCCAATACCAGATATCTAACTTTTCCGCCACTGCTGCGCTCTTTGTCCCGTCGGTCGCCCGGCGATGTTTCGGTCGCAGCTCTCGTTGTTCCCCATGACGTCCGGTGGTGGCGCACCGGGAAGGCATCCGCCGATCTCTCGATTTTCCCGCTGGCTCGGGCCAGGGTTAGGTCGCCCTTGCGGACGACAACCTTCTCCTCGTCAACTGCGCCGCCCCTTGCGGGCGCAGTCCAGGCGCTGCGTCATGGTAAAGTAGGGATTATAATTTCATCAGGTATCGGGCGGTAGCGCCTCCGGTGATGTCAGGATGTCAGAATTATAAAAAATAACGCTCCGGATGGCAAGGCGGACAAGGTTGAATCCACAATCTTCATCCGCAGAGTATTTCAATCTTGATGAGAAGGCGTTTTATAATGGATTCAATGGAGCCAAATTGAAGCCCACCATCACAAATCTCTGGAGAACAACTTATGACCGATCAAATCAGATTTCGTGACATCACCCAATCCAAATGGCTTCCTGATGCTGTATTGATCGTCATTCTCTACCTGATAGACTCTCCCACCTTCCTTACAGATTATCTAATGAATGATGAATGGGCGCATATTGGCACGCATTCTAGCAACATTCTAATGATAGCAATCAATCACTTCTTGTTCAACGGGCGTCCTATTTTTGGTGTTCTGAACAATTGGGTTTTTGGCTTTGTCGGTTTTGATCCGTTCAAAATTCAGATCATTCGCTTTCTTGCTTTCCTATCGATGGCGGGAATCGCGCTTGTGTTGCTTCATTTTCTGGCAAAATTTTCGCAACACAGATGGTTCTCCATTTTCGTTGTCCTCCTCCTCTTTTCGCAATCATCAATTCAGGGGTTGCAAGGATACTCCTTGCTACTCATCTCCAATAGCCAACCTGCCATCTGGTTCAGCCTGGCGGCATTCTATCTCTTCTTTTTTGCATTCAAAAAACGCCAAGTCCCCCTTTGGCTACAAGGCATAATCGTATTTTTGACCTTGATCCTGGCAATGCACTCGATGCAGACCTATGCTTTTTTTGCCATGATTCCCTTATCCTACCTGGCGCTTTCAAATTGGAAACATCAAAAAAGGCGCATTTGGAGCTTTCTTGTCATCTCCCTGCTTGTTTTCGTCATCTCATCGATTGCCTACAAATTCGCAGTAGACTTCAGCCACACCCATGGTGGGCCGACCTATCCCTTAGCCGAACAGGCTTTTGGGGCGCTCAGAACAGAACCGATTAAGGTAATCCTCACCGCTATCAATCCTACTGCCTATTGGAACGCCTTTGAACTTTGGACATATCCTTTCCCTTTCCACTACACACTTCCATCGGAATCTCTGAAGCGGGTGATAGCGTCGCGGGTGATGCTCATTTGGAGTTTATTCATCGCGGCAGCAATAGCGACCGAACTCAGAAACAGAACGGCCGGAGATAGAAAAGAGATTGTGTGCAAATGGCTGGCAGTGCTGGCAGCCATGAGCTTTGGCGCACTTTTTATGATAGCAGACTCACCCACTCGCATCGTCGATCACAGGCCTCACATGGCGCTGACCATGACGGGAGTCGTGATCTTTTCTGCCGCATACAGCTTTCAGGTGTTGGCTACAAACTATCGCTTCTGGAGGCAACCAATCGTGAATCTGGTCATTGCTTCTTTGGCGCTATACATTGCTTTTGGGGCGCAGGCCGACATGTTGCGGGGTATTGTTTACACGCGGCAGGCGCAGATTGATTTTATCCGCACCGAAATGACGACCAGAGACCCGACTACATACAACAAAATCATTGTCGTTACACCTGAAAGCGGCGGTTGTATCACCGCGCCCTGTGACCCGTGGTTCGGGCAAATCATTCAAAGTAAGTGGCACATACAACGCCCACAGGTTTATCGCTATGCTTTGGCCACGCTCGGCATTCCCCCAGATTCAAAAACCATTTCCTTTGTGGATTCCGCCTCCGTAATTTACCCAGACGATGTCTTACTCATTGATTGGAATCAGTTTATCGATGCGCGTATGCATTTAGCAAACCACCTTCGCCAACTTGAACAACGATAACTATGGATACACGCTATTTTAAGCAACAAACAGTGATATCTACATTGATTGGGCTCATCATTACGGGACTCCTTCTGGTCTTACCATTTTCCCTGGCAGAATTGCTGGGCGCTGTCATTTTGATCACTCTGCCCGGTTTTTGGATATGGCGTCTTTTAGGCTTCCAATCATCAATTCGCTCTCCTTTTACCTGGGCTGCGACCTTTTTGACATCACTTGTAGTTGTTCCATTGGCTGTCAATGTCACAGGCATGGCGTTTGGGTTGAATCCAGTGGTGATTTTTTCAACGTTAGCCATTTTGACGATACTGGCGGCAATTGTCGCCAGACACCGCACCATAGCGCCCGAACCATTGCTTGAAAATAAACTTCCCACGTGGATTCTCGCACTGCTGGTAGGACTCGGCGGCTTTCTGGCGCTCCTGGTTGCAATAAGCTATCTTCCCATCAAAACGCCAGATGGTCTGCCCTGGGTGACGATAGGAGATTGGGATAAACACGGAGCGTTGATCTGGACCATTGCCGATACAGGCATCCCTCCTGAAGATATTTTCCTTGGTTCTGCACCTCCACAAACGCTGACCTACTATTATTTTTTTCATCTGCTTGCAGCGATTTTCCACATTCTC
>JALXAF010000443.1 GCA_026992375.1 Anaerolineae bacterium | reverse complement strand
CCCGAGGCCGCGCGCGTGGAGCGCAGGGCGTCCGCTGGTCCCAACCGCCTCATCCTGACGCTGATCAATCGCTCTTTTCGCGGCGCTCACACCCTCATACAGCTTGCTGGCCCCAAGGGCCTCATGCTGACTTTCGAGATTCCGGGCCTGGGCTGCACCACCCGTCCGGGCGAGCAAGTGCGCCTCGCCATCGATCCCGACGCCATCATCGTATTGGAGCACCCGGCAGACGCGCATCTAGCCGAGCATGCAGCCAACGCCGGAGGATAAAATCTCAGGCTACAAACAGCGCTCCTCACTTGGCGCTTCGCGCCAGCATCATGGAGACGCTGCGCAAATTGGCCTCCCAGTTGGGATTCAGGGGTTCCAGGGGAATGGTGCGGCCATCGATGATCCGGGCAAGCTTCTCGGGGGTCTTCTCATCAAATCCGCGCTGATAAAAGATGGTCTCGATGCCCTTTTGCCGGGCGAGATCAGCCAGTTCCTGCAACTGGGCGTCGGTGCTGTTTTCGGGAATGGCAATCATCTCCAGCCCGTAATCCCTGGCGAAGTAGCCCCAGGCGGGATGCGCCACGATGAAGGTTTTGCCCGCCACCTGGTTTTTATCCATGACGCGCTGGATGTCTGCATCCAAAGTATCCAGCTCGGCCATGAACGCCTCAAGATTGGCCTGGTAATCCGCCTCATGCGCAGGATCGATCTGGATCAGGGCCTGGGCGATGGTTTGGGCCTGGGTTTTGACCAGCCGCGGCGAGACCCAGATGTGCGGATCGTCATTGCTCTTAGGGATGCCCTGGCTGATGTCCATCAACTTGACGTCGGGCGCGAGCTCCGCGATCCGGGGCAGCCATGCGTTTTCGGGCGGGATGCCCATGAGGAAATAGACATCGCGATGGTTCAAAGCTTTGATCTGGCCTTTGGGCGGCTCGTAGGAGAGCGGGTTGACGCCCGGGCCCGCCATAACCAACACCGATACATGTCCTCCGCCCACCTTCTTGACGAAATACTGTTGGGGCAGGAGGCTTACAACGACGTTGACCTCCGCGTCCGCGGGCGGCGCTTCATATTTTTCGCCGCCACATGCCGCCATCGAAAACAGAAGGAGCAGGATTGAAATCAGAACAATTGGCGGGAGGCGTTTTGAAAACATATCATATCCTCCAGAATAAAAGAGGGTGAGAAGGTCGACACGGTTATTCTATCACTTTCATCAGGTTTTTGTAATTTCGAGCCGTCGCCCGCCTGCCCCACAGCGCTCTGCCGCTCTATCTCGCGACGGAACTGGCAGGTGTAGAGGTGGTAATAGCGCCCATCAGACTGCGCCGGGGATTTGCGTTTTCGATCGTGGAGAGTTCATTGCTCCAGAGCGCGCCGTCGGGACCAATCGTCCAGCGCCAGTTGCATCACGTTCATCACCCAATGCGCAATGACCACGACCAGCAAGCTTTCCCGCCACAAGAAGAGACTACTGAAGACGAGACTGACCAGGATCACGCCCACAACGCCCCATTCTCCCTGGGGGAGATGCAGCAAACCAAAGAAAACAGAAACGCCGATGACGAAATAGACGATGTTGACATAGGGGGCGAAGGCTCCCAAAAGCAGTGAGCGGAACAGAAGCTCCTCCATCAGAGCCACGGGCAAGAGCGTGATCACCACCCAGGGCCATTCCCGGGGCGATCGAGGACGAATGCTTTTAATCACCACGGCCGAATACCACTCGGGGCGATGTTTTTCCACCCATTGCGAGGGGAAGTAAAGCAGCGCTGGCAGCAATGCTCCCACAGCCACCCCGATAACAATGTCTCCCAGAGGATCGGGCGGGGCCCATCCCAGCGTGCGAAAACTCTCGCCGCTAAGAAATCCCAAACCGATGCTGACGGCGATAAACGCCAATCGGGCGATGTTTTCGGGAATAGAGAGAAGGAGATTCTCCTCGGGCGTCCACACCTTCAAAATCTGATTGGTGCGGTAGGTGGATAGCGCAATGAAAATGAGCAGAACCAAAAGTCCAACGAGGAATAAAGGCGACATGGAATGAATCAGGGATGCGAACGACGCCGTCGATAGCGATGGCGTCCGGGGCGTACAGCGATGTTTTTCATTCTAACATTGCCTCGCTTCCAGCAAGAAAAGTTCACCCCCACCCGCCTAATTCATCTCTGCAAACACAACGCGTTCGTAGGCGCGTCGCACATCCCCCAGGGTGATGCGTCGTCGATGATCATCCAGCATAATGTTGACGGCCTCGCGGGCGATTTGTTGAATGCGATGGGGCCGTCCATTGCTGCGTTGCCAGACGAAGATGATCGCTGCCTCCTCCCATTCATAGAAACCATACACCGGCTTCCGCATGAGCAATTCCGCCTCATAACGATTGAAGGGAGGGACGACGATCTCGACAAACATGTTGTACCAGGGCGATTCCACGCGATCCCATTTCTTGCTGATATTCACCCCGGCGATAACCAGGCCCACATTGCTGGCAAAGGCGTCTTGCAGGATGCGCCGCAACTGTTGTTGGGTGAGACTGCTGTATGTACTGAGAATATCGGCTTCATCCAAAAGGAAGATGACGCGCGGCGTGAGCGCGTAACGGCGTTTTAGGTGGGAAACGATTTGCCGCAGATCCCGGCGCATGTGGCGGTCGGAGTAAGATGCGTCGGCTGGAAGGGAATGGTATTGCAGCTTTTCTTCGGCCGGGAAATCCGATAGGTGTGGTTGCAGGGCTTCCAGCAATCCTTCCATGAGATGATGAAAGAATTCCGCTTCCAGGGTTCCTTCCAGATCCAGAAAAACCGGGAAGAATTTATAGCGATCATCGTGCAATTGGCGCAGATCGTCCAGCAACTGGTAGAGCAGCGACGTCTTGCCAATGCGACGTTCGCCGTGGATCATCATGCTGTTGTGGGCCAGACCCGCTTCGATGTTTTGCAGCAGTTCGCCCCGCCCGAAGAACATGTCTCGAGAACGGATGGGACTGCCCGCGACATAGGGATTGAACCGTCGCTCCACCGCCTGCTGACGCATGTGCCAGCGCATCGCGGTGCTCCACGAGGCGTATCCCACGATGGCGGCGAACAATGTCAGAAAGATGACGCCGATGAGGGCGAATTCCAGGCGGATACGCCCCAGCCCAGGAGCCCAGACAAAGGCGTTGGCATGACGAACGTGCAGGGTCATTGCCACCGGTTGGGAATAATTCATGTTGGCGTCTCGCACCTGCGCCCTAAATACATAATCGCCGCTTTGCAGAGCCGGATAAGTGACGATGGGCGTCCGGCTTTGTCTCCAATCTGAATCCAGGCCCTCGATGCGATAGAGATAAAGCAATTCATCCGCGGAACTCAGCGTATCTCTGCCCTGGAGTATGAAATGCACGGCTGTATCGGTCAGTATCGTCATCGCGTCGGCTTCGGACGATTGACCATTGACCGCGAGCGGCTGCAATGTGGGGGGGCTGGAATCGGGCCGATAGCTCATAACGCCCTGCTCTCCCCCCAGATACACCGTTCCCGCGTCATCTGCAGTCAGCGCGAGCACCCGCCCGACATCGTAACCGTAGGCGTGGCTGAAGTGCTGCCATGATCGACCATCGTAAACGCTCAAACCGCTGATGGTCCCCATCCACATCTTTCCAGGCGTGGCCAGCAATGCGTCGACACCGGAAGCTAGCAGGCCGTTGCTGGCGTCGAAAGTGCGCCATGCGCCATTCTCCCACCGGCTGACCCCGCCGCCCCAGGCGGCAGCCCACACCACGCCCTCATCATCCTGAGCCAGGGCCGTGATTTCGTCCGCTCCCAGCCCGTCTTCGCGGGTGAACGAGCGCCAGGCTGCGCCGTCATACCGAGAAAGCCCCGCTCTGGTTCCCACCCACAATGCGCCATCCGCCGATGCCAGCAGGGATGTGATTTCATCGGAGATGAGACCATCCTCTTGTGCGATCACGCGCCATGCTTGCCCGTCCCATCGACTCAAGCCCGAAGCGCTGGAGCCAAACCACATGACGCCATCTTGCGTTTGGGCGATGGCGGTCACGAAGTTTTCGGCCAGACCGTCAGCCCGGACGAAACGCAGCGCGCCTTGGTCGGAGAGGCGAATGACGCCGTTATCCTGCGTGCCGATCCAGAGATCGCCTGCGGCGTCTACAAAGAGGGTCTCGATAAATCGCAGCGATGTCGGACCTCCCACCGCTTTGACGCTGATGCGCCGCCAAACGTCGTCCTGCATCTGATACAGCCCGCCGCCCGCTTCGGCAGCCCAGAGGACGTCATCGGGCGAATAGGTCAGGGCGGTTATCCGACCCTGGGGCGCGTGGGGGGCGTCGCGCAGCGAGCGCCAGGTGCGGCTATCGTAGCGGGAAACGCCCGCCGCCGTGCCGAACCAGAAGACGCCATCTTCATCCTCGAACAAGGCGCTGACGAAGTCAGCCGCCAATCCATCGCTGATGGTCAGGGCCTCCCAGCCGTCGCCGTCCAGTCTCCCTACGCCGCCGCCATTGGTGGCCGCCCACAGGCTGCCGTCTCGGGCCAGCGTCAGGGCCAGCACGCGATTGCTGGGGAGCCCGCTGACGGTCGTCTCCCAGACAAGCTCGTTATCGGCGATGTACGCCACGCCCTGATTTTCTGTGGCAACCCACACGCCGCCCGCTTCATCCGCCACCAGATCAGTGATGTTGAAATCAACGCCGCCCTCGACGCCCGTCAATTGCATCGCCTGCCATTCATCGCCATCATATTGGAAGAGCTGATTGGCTTGGGCCAGCCAGATGTTTTGGCGGGCGTCCAGCGTCATCGCATCGACGCCCAGAACCGGCAAACCCGACAGTCGCCGCCAATCTTCCCCGGGCGACCAGACGAACACGCCCCCATCGCCTCCCGCCCAGATAGCGCCATCGGGCATGGTCAGCAGGGCGTTGATGTGCGCAGTCTCCAGCTCCGTTCCCGCGCCCTGTGGCTCCCAGCCGTCCTCGCTCAGGGTTGCCAGACCATGGTCTGTCCCCGCCCAGAGTCGTCCCTCGTCATCCACCAGCAAGGTCAGAACCGCCCTGGATGGCAGCCCCTGATTGCGCTGTTCCCACACGCCGTCGAATCTCAAAACGCCTTCATCGGTGGCGAACCACAGCGCGCCGTCATCCGTCTGCACGATGTCGAACGTCCAGTTGGCGTGAACGCCATCCAATTGATCGAATGTGCGCCAGATGTGATCTGGAGGGCCTGCGAAGGCGGTCGGGCCAGCCACCAACGCCGAAAACAGCGCCAGCAGCAATGCGATCGGGGGAAATCGCTTTGTCATGGTGGGGGATATGCGCGATGAAGTGGGGGATGAGAGCGCTTCGTTTTCTGTCTGACCGGGCCTTGGGGATGAAACCGGGCGGAAAATGCGTTCGGGAACTATTGGCTTTCCTGAAAAAAGGCCACGAAGACACGAAGATACGAAGGCACGAAGGAAAAAGATAAGGTTTGGAGAGGATTTTCTCCGTGAACCCCCTTATTTTTTCTCTGTGTCCTCCGTGTCTCCGTGTTGAAAAACCTTTTTGCAGTGCATCCACTATTTTATATCAAATTCGATTTTTGTGAAAGCGCATCAGACGTTCCGCGGGGCAGTTCAATTTGGAACGGTTAGCTCGGGAGGGGGCTTGTTGCCGGGGCAGATTTGAAGTTGTGGCGGTTGTCGAATGGAGGTTGACAATGCTGCATTTTATGCTATACTGAAAAAAGCAATCGATAGTGGATAGAGCATTGGTGGGCGGAGGTTTCATTGTCTTTTGCATGGTTGCATCGCTTCCCCTGCCATGCCTCCTCGTTTTTCTGGAGGTTGACATCATGCGTTTTCGAATCTCCCCCCCCCCCGTATGATTGAGCTCATTTTTCGGGGATTGCTGGTATGGGGGTTGCTGCTGGGAAGCGTGCAACCCGCACTGGCGGCAGGATGGGCGAAAGCTGTGCCGCGGCCAACGGCCGTGGATGAGCCCACCGTGGTGATTGGCAGGGAGGACATGGCGGCCAGGAAGGGGAAAGCGCGCCCTCAAGCGCAGGTGGAGCCCCCGGCCGCGCTGGCCGAAGTGAAGTTGATCTTGCAAGGGCCGAGGGAACCCCAACGGCCAGGCGCGACGGTGCAGGTCACGGTGAAGGTGGACAATGTGAGCCAAACTGCGGCCCGCGGGCTCACCGTGCTCCTATCCTTCGACGAGAAATGGGTGCAAGTGGCAGGCAAGCCGGCCGGCGCCCGGGTGGAGCCGGGTGTCGTGCGTTGGTCGGGGGTGGATGTGGTCGCGGGCACGAGCTGGCAGGGCGAGGTGCATCTCAAATTGGCGACGAGCTACGGGGTGGAGACGACCCTGCGGGGGCAGGTGAAGGGCGAAAGCCTTTACAGCGCATCCACTGGGCAGATGCGAGTGCGCACCATGGACCCGCCGCCGGTGCAGGTGCGAGTACAGCCGGGTGAAAGCAAGACATTAACCGCGCTGGCGGGCCGCTTCATGCTGGAGATTCCTGCCAAAGCGGTAACGGAGCCCTTGATCATTCAATTGCAGTGGACCCAGCCCAAAGACAATGACCCCTTCTATATTCATGAACGGCTGGAATTAACCGCCCGGACAGACAAAGGAGAGGCGGTGACGCGTTTCCCAGCGCATTTGCGGCTAACCCTTCGGCGGAGACAGAAACCTCCTGGGGTGGCGTTGCCCCCTCGCAGTCTGGCCGAACCCCTAACGGGCGCACCGGTTTTTTATTGGTATGATGAGAGCAAACAAATGTGGGTGGACATTGGGGGCCGCTATGATGCGGGCAGCGGTGAACTGGAGGTGGAGATCGACCATTTCAGTACGCTCGCACCGGGCGAAACCGCTAGCTGGGACGACGTTGACTTGCCGGATTTGCGGGTGGACGCGGAGAGCCTGTTTGCTGGGAACTTTCAATTCCGTTATCCTCTGGCCATGCCGCCAGGACCACACGGGTTTGGCCCCAAACTCGCGCTGACTTACGATGACGAAGTGGCCAATTCTGCAGTGCGTGCCGATTATGAAAGTCCAAAGTGGTATAATCGACAAGCGTCGATTGTAGGTTATGGATGGCGCATTGACGGTTTAGGTGCGGTGACGATTGATTGGTCGTGCGACGATGTTGCAGTTTCGGGGTGTGTTTGGTTGTCGTTGCCAGGGGGAAGTTACAAACTCAAAAAAGAGGATGCGACAGGGCAATGGCGAACAGAACCGGAAAGTTTTTTGAAAGTTGTGAGCGCACCAGAGCTGGGAAAGGAGGGACAATGGAAGATCATGGACGGAAACGGCGTGATGTATGTGCTGGGAGGGAGCATTTTCGGTTCGTCCCAGGCCACGGCCTATTTTGGGACGAAGGATCCCGCGAATAGCACGTGTGGGCCGTGGGTATATCGATATGCGCTGAGCGAAGTGAAGGACTCCTTTGGTAATCGTTGGACCGTGAAGTATGAACGGGAAGAGCGGGATCCAGAGCATGAGTGTTTGTATGTGAAAGCCACATATCCCATAAAGGTGCACATGTATGCCAAAGATCCGCAAAATGGTGCGGAACATCTTTATGGCGAGGTGGAGTTTGTAAAAACGGCCCAACGCCGTGATTATAAGGTGTATAAATGGAGTATGATCTCAGCTATGAGTACAGCACAGTCCACCACGGTTCCGAATGTGATGTGAATTCCGAGTGTATCCATTCATTTCTGAAGCAGATTACATATCGCGCCGAGTATGAAAAGCCTGGATGGGTGGTGTCACCACCCGGTGATCGGGTGATGGATTTTGAGTATTGGGAGGAACCGGTGATATTTGCAGCCAAGTTTCTGAAGCGCATTAGTAACAGGCATGGAGGCGAACTTTTACTCAAGCGAAAGATGTATGATTTTGGAAATCAAAGGTATCGCTGGCGTTTGATTGCTGCTCGCACCACGGACGGCCAGGGACATGGCGTGTGGTGGACCTACAGCTACAGCGGTGGCGCCTATGACGAGGATGAATTTGCGGGCTTTGCCACGGTAGACGCCCGATTGCATCAGCAGACCGGGAACAGCAGCGAAACGCCGCCCGCGCATGGGGGGAGTGACGTCATCGGCAAAACGCTTTACAGCTTTGAACAGGGTTTGGGGTCATGGCCGGATGATGTGTTGCGGGGGAAGCTTTGGCGCACGGACAGGTATGTGGACCCAGGGGGCAATGTCTATCATCGCGTGGTGCACACCTTCGAGGCCGTGGAGCGCGTGACCGGTGAGGTGGCGTGGGCGCGGCTGAACAAGACCGTGTGGCACACCGACAAGGGCGGCGATGGTTGGGACAAGCATTGCACCACGTATCGATACGAGACCTGGTTGCAGGGCGGGAATCAGTATGGGCGGGTCACTCATGCAGAGGAGCGGCCCGATTGGTGCAGCAGCGCACCCTATCGCACCACCATCACCCAGTATGCGGTCAAAGATGACGCGGCCAATCATATTTATATCGTGCGACCGGCCCAAGTGAAAGTGAAAGATGAGTCGGGTGTGTGTCGCAGCCTGACCCAGTATTTCTATTATGGGGGCGATGCGACTGAGGGAAGCAGCGAAGCCGGCTATGGCGACCCCGGCAACAAAGGGCTGCTGCGTCGTCAGCGGGTGGCGACAGACAGGGATGGGGATTGTGGTTCTGTGTCTTCCTGGGCCGAAACGGGCTACACCTACTATGCCGACGGCAACCCCAAACGGGTGACGCAGCCGCCCAATCATGCGGGGGTGCGGGCGTGGACCGAGACCACGTGGGACAGCGTACACGGCGCCTATCCTGTTCAAACCACCAACAACCTGGGCCATACGACCACGAAAAGTTATGATCTGGCCTTGGGTGTGGCCGAAACAACAACCGACGCCAATGGCGTTACCAACGAATTCGAATATGATGGTTATGGCCGCCTGCGCAAGAGCTGGATCGAGCCACAAAACAAGCACAGTGGCGACACGCGGGCCACGGAAATCATCGAATATTACGAAGGGACGACATCCTCTGGCGCCGCGTGCAGCGCCAGTTGGTGCGTGCATCGCCAGAAGCTGGATGAAGGGGGCGGGGATGATTATCTGGAGAGCTATACGTTCATGGATGGGTTGGGCCGGGTGATTCAGAGGCAAAGCGAGGGGGAGAATCAGCCCATCGTCCAGGACACCTGGTATGAGGAACGAGGCCAGGCGGCGAAGGAAAGCGTTCCCTATTTCGGTGCGGGAACCTTGGGGGTGTATCAAACGCCCCAGTCTCAGCCCTTCACCCAGTACGCATACGACGGGTTGGGCCGGGTGACGATGACGACCGCGCCCGACGGGACGCAGACCAAAACCTATTACCAGGGCTACCAGACCGCGGTCATCGACGCCAACCAGCACATGACGCAGCAAGAGGTGGACGACTGGGGCCGGTTGGTTTCCAGCCATCAATACATGGGGACCTTCAGCGCAGTGGATTGGGATGCGGTCGCGTACGCCACAGCCACGTATGGCTATGACATATTGGACCGGTTGACCGACGTCACCGATGCTGGAGGCGCGCACACGACCATTGACTATGACTTGGCGGGTCGCAAGACTGGGATGGATGATCCGGATATGGGGACGTGGCAGTATCGCTATGATGCGGCAGGGAATTTGATCAAGCAGCGGGATGCGCGCAACCAGGCCATCTGCTTCTACTATGACGCGCTCAACCGGCTGGTGGGCAAGACCTATCACGCCAACGTCGGCAACCTGGACACCCTGACATGCAGTGGAAGTTATACGGTGAGCTACAGCTATGACAGCACGGCCAACGGCAACAAGGGCGTGGGGCGGCGCACGGGCATGAGCGATGGGTCGGGGTCCACCACGTGGGAGTATGACGCCCGGGGACGGGTGACCAGGGAGAGCAAGACCATCAAGAAGAACGCATCCGAGAATATGACATTCGTCACGCGTTGGGAATATGATGCGTTGGATCGGGTGAAGCGGATGCGTTATCCGGGCGGGGCCAACGGAGAGGAGGGCGAATGGGTGCAGCAGTTTTACAACGATCAGGGGCTACTGAAGGAACTGGATGGCGATCAGGATTATGCCAATGACATGACTTACACGGCGCTGGGGCAGCTTGCCAGCATGGCATATAAGCCCTGGAACAGTGCGCTCACGACCCTGACCTATGATTATTATGACGATCCGGGCGAGGCCAAGAGCTTTTGGCTACAACGCATCAGCAGCAGCGATGGGAAGTTCGATCGAGAGTATTTCTATGACAACGTGGGCAATGTCACCCAAATCAAAGACTACAAATTCGTGAATGTGGATGCGGGCCAGGCCTGGAGCACCACGACGAAGACATACACCTTTGGCTATGATGCGTTGAATCGTCTGACCAGCGGGGTGACCAGCAACCCCAACGATCATGGCTACAGTTACAGCTATGATTACGCTCCCAATGGGAATTTTATCAAATATCGGAGCAACACGAATCTGAACTTTGGCCATCCGGATAGTAGTTTCTGCGGCGCCTCTTCACCGGCGCGACCCCACGCGCAGACGCATTACAACAGCGAGAAGTATTGCTACGACAAGAACGGCAATCAGGTGAAGCGCAAGTTGGGTGCGGACACATGGGACCTGACGTATGATGGGGAGAATCGATTGACGGAATTGAAGAAGAACAACGTGGTCGTTGCGCAATTCTGGTATGACAGCGATGGCAAGCGAGTGAAGGCGATGGTGGGAGGAACAACCACCTATTATGTGGGCAAGCATTACGAATACAGCACGGGGAGTGCGTGTTCGGGGGGAGCGTGCAGCACCAAGTATTATTTCGCCAACGGTGGCCTTGTCAGCTTTCGGCGAACGGGCTATACCGCCAACAATGGTCTGCGGTTTGTGATCCGCGACCATTTGAACTCCACCAGTCTGGTGATGAACGGGGGCGGGACGGCCCTGTGGGCCGATTATTTCACGCCTTTTGGCGGCTGGCAGCATACGTGGAAGAAGGCGACGACGATACCTTTGCAGACGCCATATCGGTACACGGGCCAGCGTCACGAGCGGGACATCAAGTTGTATGATTATGGAGCGCGCTGGTATGACAACCGCCGCGGGCGCTTCATCCAGCC
>JALXAF010000442.1 GCA_026992375.1 Anaerolineae bacterium | reverse complement strand
CCATCTATGCGGAGGGCCAGCGACGCTATGTGGAATCCCTCTCCGCCTACGCCCGCCAGTTCCTGGGCCTGATGGAAAAGCCCGACGTGGATCAGATCGAAGGGCTCTCCCCGGCCATCTCCATCGATCAGAAGGGAACCAGCCGCAACCCCCGCTCCACCGTGGGCACCGTCACCGAGGTGTACGACTACCTGCGCCTGCTCTTCGCCCGGGTGGGCCAACCCCACTGCCCCCAGTGCGGCCGCCCCATCACCCGGCAGACCACCGAGCAGATCGTGGACGCCATCGCCGAATACCCCGAGGGCAGCCGTCTGCTCATCCTCGCGCCCCTGATCAAAGACCGCAAGGGCGAGCACAAGCAGGTCTTCGAGCAGATTCGCAAGTCGGGCTTTGTGCGGGTGCGGGTGGATGGCGAAGTGCTGGACGTGAACGACGAGATCGAGCTGGATCGCTACAAGAATCACACCATCGAGGCCGTGGTGGATCGGCTCATCATCCGGCATGGGAGCGAGAACGGACATGGGCTGGACATGACCCGCCTGGCCGATTCGGTGGAGACCGCGCTGAAACTGGGCGGCGGCGTCATCATCGTGGCCGATGTCACCGACCGCGACCACCCTACCGACCGCCTCTTCTCCGAGCATCTGGCCTGCCCGGTGTGCAACATCAGCCTGCCCGAGATCGAGCCCCGCACCTTCTCCTTCAACACGCCCCACGGCGCGTGTCCCACCTGCATGGGCCTGGGCACGCAGATGGAGTTCGATCCGGAGCGCATCGTGCCCAATCCCGACCTGAGCCTGGCCGAGGGCGCGCTGCATCCCTGGTCGCGGGATTCCGCGGTCTATTATCAGGCCCTGGTGGAGGCCGCGGCCCGGCATTACGGCATCCCCATCGACGTCCCCTGGAGGGAGCTGAGCCGCAAGCAGCAGGACATCATCCTCTATGGCGGCAAGCGCAACGAGACTTTCACCGTGCGGTATGTGAATCAGTACGGGCGCACGCGGCAGTTCCAGACCAGCTACGAAGGCATCATCCCCAATTTGCAGCGTCGCTACAAGGAGACCACCTCGGAATTCATCCGGGCCGAGGTGCTGGAGCGCTACATGACCCAGCGACCCTGTCCCACCTGCGGGGGCAAGCGTCTGCGGCCCGAGGCCCTGGCCGTCACCATCCAGGATAAGAACATCCACGACATCAGCGAGATGTCGGTGGCGCAGGCCCTGGCCTGGGTGCGGGCGCTGCGGGGCGCGGGCGAGGAGGAGCATTACAACGCGCCCCTGCCCGAAGAAGTCCCCCCGGCGTCGCCCCTGAGCCAGCGGGACTGGACCATCGCCCGCCAGGTGCTGAAGGAAATCCAGGCCCGGCTGCGCTTCATGCACGACGTGGGGCTGGATTATCTCACCCTCAACCGCAAGGCCGGCACCCTTTCCGGCGGCGAGGCCCAGCGCATCCGCCTGGCCACGCAGATCGGCTCGCAACTGGTGGGCGTGCTCTACATCCTGGATGAGCCCAGCATCGGTCTGCACCAGCGGGATAACGCCCGCCTCATCGGCACCCTCTCGGATCTGCGCGACCTGGGGAACACGGTGCTGGTGGTGGAGCACGACGAGGAGACCATGCACGCGGCCGACTGGATCCTGGACCTGGGGCCGGGCGCGGGCGAGCACGGGGGCGAGATCGTGGCCCAGGGCCCGCCCGAGGCCATCATGGCCAGCGAGGCCAGCCTTACGGGCGCGTATCTCTCGGGCCGCAAGGAGATTCCCACCCCCGCGATGCGGCGGCCCGGCTCGGGCGATTTTCTCATCGTGCGCGGCGCGCGGGAGAACAATCTCAAGAACCTCACGGTCAAATTTCCTTTGGGCAAATTCATCGTGGTCACGGGCGTCAGCGGCTCGGGCAAATCCACTCTGGTCATCGACACCCTCTACCGGGCCGTGGCCCAGCGCCTCTATCGCTCTCACAAGAAGCCGGGCGCGCACGACGCCATTGAGGGGCTGGCGCATCTGGACAAGGTCATCGACATCGACCAGAGCCCCATTGGCCGCACGCCCCGCTCCAATCCCGCCACCTACACCGACGTATTCACCCCCATCCGCAAGCTGTTCTCGGGCCTGCCCGAGGCCAAGCTGCGGGGCTACAAGCCGGGCCGCTTTTCCTTCAATGTCAAGGGCGGGCGCTGCGAAGCCTGCCACGGCGACGGCATCATCCGCATCGAGATGCAATTTCTGCCCGATGTGTATGTGCCCTGCGAGGTGTGCCACGGCAAGCGCTACAACCGGGAGACTCTGGAAATCCGCTACAAGGGCAAGAACATCTCTGAGGTGCTGGAGATGACCGTGGACGAGGCCCTGGCGTTTTTCCGGAACATCACCAGCATCCGCAACAAGCTGGAGACCCTGAGCCGGGTGGGGTTGGGTTACATCAAGCTGGGGCAGCCCGCCACCACCCTCAGCGGCGGCGAGGCCCAGCGGGTGAAGCTGGCCAAGGAGCTCTCGCGGCGGGCCACGGGCAAGACCCTCTACATCCTGGACGAGCCCACCACGGGCCTGCATTTTGCGGATGTGGAGAAGCTGCTGGCGGTGCTGCACGATCTGGCCAGCCGCGGCAACACCATTCTGGTCATCGAGCACAACCTGGACGTGATCAAATCCGCGGACTGGATCATCGATCTGGGCCCGGAGGGCGGCGACCGCGGGGGCGAGATCATCGCGGAGGGAACGCCCGAGCAGGTGGCGGCCAACCCCCGCAGCTACACGGGCCAGTATCTGAAGAAAGTCCTCGCCCGGGCTACGGGAGAAAAGCCCATTGCAACGCCGAACTCACGTGGTTGAGTTACCGGACGAGCTCGCTCTTTTGGGCGCTTCGCGCCAGCAGTCGCCTCGTTCTACGCCCGGGTAATCGCTGCAACTCGTTGATTATCGAACAAGGTCGGCGCTATTGACGCTGCTATCAGCCAAAAACCGCTTCACCTCGGCCCGCACGGCCTTGCCATCGGGTAAAGCCAGGACTTTTCGGGCCAATTGCTGCGTCTCGGGCAACGTCAGTCGGGCCAGCATGGCCTTGGCCGCGGGGATGCTGACCGCAGACATGCTAAATTCATCCAGGCCCAGGCCCAGCAGCACAGGGATGGCCTCGGGCTGTCCTGCGAGCTCGCCGCACAGGCCCACCCAGCGCCCGGCCTCGTGCGCCGCCTGAATCACCCGATCGATCTGGCGCAGAACGGCCGGATGCAGGGGATCGGCGATGCCCGCCACCCGGGCGTTGGTGCGATCCGCAGCGAAGGTGTATTGCGTGAGATCGTTGGTGCCGATGCTGAAGAAATCAACCATAGGAGCCAGCAAATCAGCGATCTGGGAGGATGAGGGAATTTCGACCATGATGCCGG
>JALXAF010000441.1 GCA_026992375.1 Anaerolineae bacterium | reverse complement strand
TCCGACAAAATGTGATAGAGCGAGTTGTTTTCGAAGTCTTCGTTCAGCAATTCTTCAACTCCGTTGAAATGAAGGTGGCTGGTTTCCAGGGCGATAGGCTCGCCGCCGGCCAGACGCAGGCGCTCCAACAAGACGATTTTCTCTTCTGGGGCCATCTGCAACGCCCGCATCGCCAGCAGTGGCGGCGCTATCAGTTCCAGTCGGATCACCCGAGCGCCCGGCTGCAACCCTCTCGCCTTCATATCCTCGGTGAATCCGGTCAGACGCGTCAATCCATGCTCTATCTTCGGCTCGGCCACAAACGTGCCCCGTCCCTGCTCGCGGCGGAGCAACCCCTCTATGGCCAGTTCACTCAGCGCTTGGCGCGCGGTCATGCGACTGATTTTATACTGCTCGCTCAGCTCCCGCTCAGAGGGCACCATGTCTCCCGGCTCCCATTCACCAGACGCGATTTTTTCCCGCAACAGCTCTTTGAGTTGAAAATAGATGGGAAGAGGATAATTCTTGTCGATCATGAGGCGGTTGCCCAGGGTATCGAGGAGGAATGTATAGTGGTTCAGTGGTCTATACCAGTATAGCGATAAATCGGACGCCTGTCAAGGGCCCGGGTTAATACACCAACAATTCCCAAATTAGAACCCACAAGAGGCGAGGGGGAGAGCTCCCCCTCCCAGCCTCTCTTTGGCCCCCATCCCGACCCTCCCCAGGATACTCGCTGCGCTTGTGTTCGGGGAGAGAAAGATGATCATTTGCTACGCAAATTTGCAAACCAGAGCCCCCGCTTCGGCTGGCGCCTTGCAGGAGGTGACCGAGAGGTGCTTGTTGTCAAGCCAAATTTGAAATTGCTGGCTCAATTGTTGACCAGTGGGCCAGAGGCGGCTACAATGCTAAACTATGGCCTCATCGACATGTTTTACAGCGCGCTGCGAGCGCCACGGACTTCTGATTCTGTTAAGCCATCTCTTGCTGATGGGAATGCTGACTGGCTGCGGCTCTTTTGCGCCTCGGCCGCAGCCCACGCTCGGTGGCAGCACTCGCGCCACCGCCACGGCCACAGTCAGCCCCCCCCCCGTGGCGCAGCCTTCGTCCACGCCCACGCCGCCGCCCGCGGTACAAGCTCTTTACCTCACCCTCACGCCCACGGTCACCCCAACCACTCTACCTCCGACCGCGACGCCCTCCCCCTATCCTGGCCTGATTCAGATAGGCAAACCGGCCCGGGTTATTGCTCGCACGGGCCTGAATGTGCGGGAGGAGCCATCGCCCAACGCCAAACGTCTGGGCAACTTCCCTCCCAACGCGGTGGTGGTCGTCACCGACGGGCCGGTGGAGGCTGAGGGCTATCTGTGGTGGCGGGCCGACAATCAATTCGGCCTGACGGGTTGGGTTGCGGGCAGCGATGGCGAAGATCTGTGGCTGACCGGCGAACTGGGCGACAAACGCCCGGTCAATCGTCCGGTGCGTCTGGGGGATGTGGTCATGGTCACCACTGCCAACGGCCGCAATCTCAGCATTCGCTACGAGCCCGGCGTGCACGGACTGCTGAAGAAACGCGTCGTTGCTGGCACTCATTTGCAAGTCATCGACGGGCCTGTGATTTTGGATAACGTGCGCTGGTGGAAAGTCCAGCGTGCGGACGGGCTTACAGGCTGGGCCGCGGAAGGCGGCAAACGGGAGCGGTGGCTCTCTCCTCTGGAATAATAGTGTCTCTTCTTTTCTCTATTTATGTCACCAAGGTCATTATGAAAGACCAGCAGCCCCCCATCGTTGCCGCAATCGTGCTGGCTGCAGGAGCTTCCACCCGATTTGGCTCACCCAAGCAGTTGCTGGATTGGCGTGGGCGGCCATTGCTGCAACATGTCATCTGGCAAGTCCTGGCCGCGCCTGTCTGCGAAATCGTCGTGGCGTTGGGCGCGCATTATGCACGCGTGGCGCCCTTGATTTATGGTTTGCCCGTGACGCTGACCCACAATGCTGATTGGGAAGCCGGCCTGAGCAGCAGCGTGGCCTTGGGGCTGCGCGCATTGCGCAGGCGGCCAGACGCAGCGGTCTTTTTGCTGGCGGATCAGCCTGGCGCGTCCCCCGAGCTTATTACTCGCCTCATTCGCAGCTACGCCGACGCTCGCGCTCCCATCGTCCTTCCCAGAGTGCACGGCCAAAGAGGCAATCCAGCGCTTTTCGCCAGCGAGCTTTTCTCCGAACTGATGCAAGTGACCGGCGATCAGGGCGGCCGGGCGCTGCTGACGCACTATTGGGACGACATCGCGTGGGTGGACGCGGATGAACGGGCGTTGTTCGATATTGATGAGCCCGAAGATATAGCGTCGGCCGCTCTTATTGCCTGACGGCGCCTGCATTAACTCAGTGCGTCGCCGATGGCGGCCAGCGTCAGCATCCGTACACTACTGCACAAACACATCCACTAGGCTCTCGTATATCGCATTCCACTGCAATGGCGAGCGCTCCAGGTAACGGGAAAGCTTGGTCACGGTCCAGGGCATGTCGCCTTGCGAAGTCATTTCTCCAATGAGATAATCGCTGAAACTTTCTTCCTGACTCAGCGTAAACGCGTCGCCCAACTCGTAAGAGCGCGAGCCGCCATGACAAACTGAAACGCCGTGATTCTGCTCCCACGTGTAGACATCGTTCACCTGCGCGGTGACGTTGGCCTTTTCTGTGGACATGTCTGTAATCCAGAAGTTTGAATAACCGGCCGCATTGCGCGGGCCCGTGGCCCAAGACTGCCATTTGACCAGCGCATAGCCCGAAGCCGCGGCGAGGATGACAAGATTATCCAGATCATCGGATTCGCCTTTGAGCGGAGGCGCACAAATGAGAATGTGGGTGCTGAGCGGATATTGCACGGCAGTGGCGAGATCGGCGTTGGGAGCATTGGCGTCGGACGCGTCTGCAAAGGTGAATCTCTTGATGTGCTCGAAGAAATCGATCCCACTTTGTGCGAGTAGAATTTGTAGTGCTCAGCTGTGACATCCCACCAATCCAGAAAGGCCTGACGCTGGGCTGACGCAGTCATGTCTTTGTCTGCGGGGTTGTAGGTGATGACCGGCGTCAGGCCCACGCGCAGGGCGTTGCGGATGAAGGGATCGAGCTTCTCGAATAGCGCGTCATCCGCGAGACCGGCAATGACGATGCCATGCCCCAAGCCCGCCTTGTAATTCGCTGCGCTGATGCTGGAGCCTAAACCGTCACACGCCTGGTCGCCATTGCTGACGTCATCGCCATCCGCGTCATCCGTGGCGTTGCCGCTGATTAAAGCTTTGAGATCGAAGCCATACTTCACCTCATCACCATCCTTGCCCCATCGTTGTCCATGTCGAGAGCAAGAGGATCGTACGGGCCGCCAGCGCCGCGACCAGCATCAAGACCAGGAAGAAAAA
>JALXAF010000440.1 GCA_026992375.1 Anaerolineae bacterium | reverse complement strand
CTAGTCGCGTTTTATGGCTGGAAGCCGGTGTGGCGTCCACACTTCCGTTGGAATCTGCCCGAGATGCGTTACTTTCTTCATTTCGGAAGCCGCACATTCTTCTCATCCGCTCTCCTTATCGCCCTAGATCGCATTGATGATCTGTGGACGGGCTTTTATTTGGGGGACGCCGCGCTTGGCTTTTATAGCCGAGCTTACACCTTCGCAACTTATCCTCGTCGCATCCTGGCTACGCCTATCAACTCTGTCGCCTTTGGCTCCTACGCCGAATTGAAAAAGGAGCGACAACGTCTTTCTCAGATGTTTTTCCGTACAGCGGCTTTTTTGTTGCGGACAGGTTTTCTTCTGGGGGGGCTGCTTGTGCTCATCGCTCCCGAATTCATTCGATTGCTGTTAGGCGAAAAATGGCTGCCTATGACCAACATTTTCCGCCTGATGTTGATTTTCACACTGTTGGATCCTATCAAGGTGACTGTGGCGGATCTGTTTACAGCGGTGGGGCGTCCCGATTTGGTGATCCGCACCCGGCTCATTCAGTTGGCAGTGCTGATCGTGGGGTTGTTTGGATTAGGGATGTGGCTAGGAATTGTGGGCGTGGCCCTGGCTGTGGACATCATGTTGGTCACGGGCATCGCCTTGCTCCTGTGGATGGCGCGGCGGTTTATCGATATCTCGTTGCGGCGTCTCTTCCTTGCACCGGTCGTTGCTCTTGCCGCCGCTCTGACCGTGGCCTATGGGCTCCCTCGTTTTTTGAACCTGAGCGCATCCATCTGGATCACTGTTTTGCTCAAAGCAATCATTTTTTTTCTGCTCTATCTTTTTGTATTGCTGGCAATTGAACGCAAGCAAACTGTGTTTATGTTAGAAAAGAGCCTATCTCTTTTTCATAGCTACAAATCGAGACGCTAATGTCCCTGCTCCGTCCCAAACTTTGCATTCTCTCCCTTTCGCCCATCCATCAGGATGGCCGCGTGCTGCGCGAGATCGAATACGCCGCCCGAGAGTATGACGTCACCGTGGTGGGCTGGGGGCGGCTGGATAAAGAACGACCGCATGTCGTCATGCGGCCCGTGCAGCGCGTCGTTATGCCGCCCGCGCAGCGGTTCATGCAGGCGGCCCGGATGCTGGGCGGGCGCATCACGCGGCGGGCCTTCGAACAATGGTATTGGGCCAAACCCGATCATCATCAAGCTTTGCAGGTCGTCATCGACGCCCGGCCCGATCTCATTCACGCCAACGAGGCCATCGCCCTGCCCATCGCCATCGCAGCGGCCCGCCAAACCGGCGCCAAAGTCCTCTTCGACGCCCACGAATACAGCCCCGAGCATCGGGCCAATTCACTATGGTGGCGCGTCCTGGCTCAGCCCCTCTACACCTACATCATCGCCGCCTACGCTCCCCGGGCCGACGCCATGATCACGGTGGAGTCGCACATCGCCCGCCGTTACGAGACAACCTTTGGGGTGCAGGTGGATGTCATCCTCAACGCCCCTGCTTACCAGCAGCTTCCCTTCCGCCCCACTGTTCCCGACCGCATTCACCTCATCCACCATGGCGGCGCCATTCGCGAAAGGCGCCTGGAAACCATGATCGATGTCCTCGCCCGGCTGGATGAGCGCTATCATCTCGACTTCATGCTCATGCCCGACGCCGGCGGCTACCTGAATAAATTGAAAGCACTGGCGACCAGGATGGCTCCGGAGCGCATTCGCTTCCGCCCGCCTGTCGCGCCTGACGCCATCGCCCAAACCATCAACGCCTACGACATGGGGCTCTTCCTGATTCCCCCTGTGAACTTTAGCTACCAAATGGCCCTGCCCAACAAATTCTTCGAATTCATCATGGCGGGGCTGGCTGTGGCCATTGGCCCTTCGCCCGCCATGGCTGCGTTGGTGGAAGCGTACGGAGTCGGCGTGGTGGCGGAAGATTTCGAGCCCGCCAGCCTGGCCCGCCAACTCAACGCCCTGGCTGCGGCCGACATCGACGCCATGAAACAGCGGTCGCTGCAAGCCGCCACAGAACTCAACGCTGAAACCGAAATGAAAAAACTTCTCGACATCTACGCTCGGCTTCTTGCATGATGAAAAACGTCCTGGTGATCACGCCCTTCATCTGGGAAGGCGGCCCGTGGCGGGGAAAGCGCACCGTGTACGCCCTTCTGGAAGGCTTCCGGCGGGCGGGCTACGATGTGCATGTAGTCACCGCCACCAACCGGTCCGACCTGCACGAAGAGGAATGGCAGGGCATTCACATCCACTACTTTCGCCCGACCATCGCGCCTGGAGCGGGGCAGTTCGACGCGTTTCATTCCTTCCTCTCGCAGGTGGCGCAAGGAGCCAGCCCCTGGCGGCGACATCTCAACTTTCGGCTCTTTTGGCTGAGTTTTGTGTGGGGAGCGACGCGGCGGGCGAAAGAAGTCGCCCGGCAGCATCCACCCACATTTCTTTACGGGATCAACAATCCTGGCATTCCTCCGGCCTGGCGCGTGGCCCGCAGCCTGGGATTGCCCATGTTCTCCCGCATCATGGGCAGCTATCTTCCCCAATGGTCGGGATCGCGCTTGCTCCTTTATCTGGCCCGATTCGATGAACTCCTGGCGTTCAAACTTCCTGCGGCGGCGCTGATCGTAACCGAAGATGGTCAGGCCTCCGCCCTCGACATTCACCAACGGCTAGGCGTTCCACTCGAACGCGTCTGGCTGTTTCGCAATGGCATCGACAAATCGTTTTTTCAACAGCCTCTCGACAAAAAGTCGATGCGAGAGAAGCTGGGATTGCCGCAGGAGGCCGGGATTATCCTGTGGGTGGCGCAACTGGTGCCCATCAAGCACCCCGAGCGATTGATCGACGCCCTGCCCGCGGTGCTGGCCCATGCGCCTCAGACGCACGTCATTATGCTTGGCGACGGCCCCCTGCGGGATGCGTTGCAGCGTCGGGCGTTGGACCTGGGCGTCGCCGATGTTATCCGATTCGAGGGATTTGTAGCTAGAGACGCGTTGCCCGCGTATTTTCACGCTTCCGATTTATTCGTTGCGCTTTCCGATTTCGGCAACATCGGCAACAGCACCCTGGAGGCTATGCTTTGCGGCCTGCCGGTGGTGGCGTTGGATAACGGGCGCACCGCGGAAGTGGTGCATCATGGTGAAAACGGGGTGCTCATTCCACCCGACCAGCTCGAACGAATTCCCAACGCTTTGTTATCATTGCTCGAAAATGATGCGCTACGCGCCCGATTGGGCGCCAACGCCGCCCGCTACGCCGACGAAAATCTGTTCACATGGGAGGAGCGCATCGACCGCGAAATCGCCCGCATCGAGAAAGTGCTATGAAGATACTCACCGTCGTCGGGGCCCGGCCCCAATTCATCAAAGCCGCGCCGGTCAGCCGGGCATTGCAGGCCGCGG
>JALXAF010000439.1 GCA_026992375.1 Anaerolineae bacterium | reverse complement strand
TTAATGCGCCATCGGGATCATCGGTGGGAAGAAGGCTATAACGGGCCAGGGTTCGAAGTCGCGCAATTTCCGCCAGGATATAGACGTCAGCGCCCTGTTCTCTGACGATTTGGCGAATGCGCCGTCGTGCCGCTGGATCATGTAGGGCTTGCGGGAGCAATGTTTGCACAGTGCTTTGTACCGAAGCGGGGGCGAACTCCTCGACGAAGAGAATGGGCAGGGTGTGCTTACCCGCGGCAAGATCATCATGGGGGCCTTCGGTGAAGAAATCATTCAGATCATCGATGAGTTGCAGCATGACGCCCAGATTATAACCGAATTCGTAATAGCGGTCTAACGCTTCTTGATCTGTGATAGCGCATAGAGCGCCGCTCTCAATTGCCAGACCAAAAAAAGCGCCTGTTTTGCCTCGGACATGACGCCAATACGATCCCATATCTATAACGCCCTCTGGCAGGAGATCCAGATGTTGACCTCCCGCCATCACCATCATCGTTTGATTGAAGCGCTGGCTCAGCATCAGACGTTGCGCCGTTGACAGGTCTGTGTCCGCCTGAGCCAGCGCCAGGTTGGCAATGCCGATGAATCCCGCTCCCAGATTGATGATGCGAGCTGACGCCCGTTCATCTTCAGTCCAATGTTGGATTTCGCCATCTTCGGCATCATCCAGAAGTCGTGCTGCGATGTGCAGCGCTCGCCACGCCGCCGCTACGGGAACGGCCCGCCCAGGGCTTCCTCCCGCCGCCTGGCAGGCGACGATCGGCAAGACGATGACTTCGCGATGTGTCTCCGCTGTCTTTTCCAGGACATGGTGAAGGGCTTGGGCGTAGACCGGTTCGGGCGAGGCGTTCGAGATGATGTTGTGCAGATGTGCGTAGACCTTGGTTGGGAAAGAGGCTGTCATTGCATTTGCCGAGATTGATGTCAATGGGCGAAGAAGGTATTGCTGTCACACTTCGACGCCCGCCAGGGTGGCGGGAAGCGCCCAGGCATAGTCAGGAAGTCCGGGAACGTTGAAATGAACGTGACGCCCTTCTTCCTCCGCTTTCAGAGGAAGGCTTTGTAAAAAATCGTAGATTGCCTCTCGTTCCGGCTGACTGAGGGCGATGTCATGGCTTAGCAGGGCTTGCTGCATGTCGTCTTCCAGCATTCGGCGGAAGGCTCTGTCATGGATCAGGGTGTAGATTGTGTAGCGGAAGTCTTTCATGAGATGTGCTCCTTTGAGAGTGAGGTGAAGGGAGGAGAATGTCAATGGTTGATAATCGCGACAAGAGCATCGCGATCGAGGTCGCTTTTGTTGAGATATGCGTCAGCTCCGGCGTCCAGCGCCCGTTTTGAGATGAGATGTGTATTGTAGGCGCTGTAAACGATGATGAGCGTTTCGGGCAGATATTTTTTGATTTGCTTCGTCGCCTGGATTCCGTTGACGCCAGGCATGGCTACATCCAACAGAATGACATCTGGGCGCAATTGCCGGGCCAATTGCAAGGCTTCTGCGCCATTTTCGGCTTCGCCAACGACTCGCCATTGCGGCGTGCTGCCAATGAGTCTGCGCAACTGGTTGCGCGCTGCTGCAAAATCGTCGACCAAGAGAAACGAGAGAGAAGACATGATTACTCGATGTCAAGAGGTGATGATATCCTGCCGACTGAAGAGGTAGACCTGAATAGACAACAGGATCGCGATAATCAAACCCCATGTGATCAATGCGATCAGCACCTGTTGTCCCAGATGCCCATTTAGCGTCCCGGCCTGCAAGATGCGCTCGGGCAACTGAAACAGGGTGCGGATGGGAGCCAGAGGCAATTGCTTGCCAAACGCCACAAAAATGTAAAAAGGCAAAAGGCTGCCAAGAATGGCCACGATGGTGTTATGCACTCGCAGAAGGATGATTTGTCCAAGAACGACGAAGATGTAGAGAATAAAGCCGCTCCAGGCGTAAGCGCCTGTGGCCCGCAAGAGGCCGTTGACGGCGGAAATCGTTCGGTCTTCTATGAGAATGTGGTTCAAACCGAAGAAGACGTTCGACAAAAACGTGCAGGCTAGGAAATAAGGAACCATGAGCAATGCCAATGCGATAGCTGCAACGACCGCCTTGGCGACGATGAACCGCCGCCGGGAAATATGCTCGACAAAGGGGCGGCGGATGGTCTGCCAGTTGAATTCGGCCATAATTAAATAATTTCCCATAGCTACGCCCAGAAAGGGGAGGAAGAGCAGCGTATACAAATTGGCTGTATTGATGATGAATATATAGCCATCGATATAGGTGAGGCCGACGCTGTTGGCGGCGTAATAGCTGAAGGCGCTGATAGCAGCCAATAACAGCGGGCCAAGGCTGAGAAAAAGGAACCGGCGATTAGCGATGAACACCTGCCATTCGGTGCGTAGCATGATGAACTCCTTATCGATCAATGGACGCCAATGATGCGGAAGAATATATCTTCTAGATGACTTTTTTCGGGGCGGATGCCCTGCACAAGGACGCCATTTTGCATCAGTAGTTGATTGACCTCACCGGGAGAGATTCGAGGAGACAGGCGAATTTGAATATCATTTCCTTCTTGTCGGTCGATGGCGAGATGATCATTGGTGGCGAGAATGCTGATAGCGATGGTGGGAGCATCTACAGTGAACCAGTAAGTGTTGGGCGTGGTGGTCAGCGCTTGTAATCTATCCTCGCGTACCATGCGGCCATGATCGATGATTCCCACCCGATCTGCGATTTGCTCCACTTCGGTGAGAATATGACTGGAGAGAAGGACGCTGATTCCCTCCTTTTTTAAATCTAGAATAAGCTGTCGCATTTCTCTGACGCCGTTGGGATCGAGGCCGCTGGTGGGTTCGTCCAGAATGAGCAGCGTTTGAGGAAACATCAACGCCCGGGCGATCCCTAATCGTTTCTTCATGCCGGTGGAAAAGCCGCCGACCTTGCGCGTTGCTGCATGTTTCAGGCCCACTCGCTCCAATTGCGCCAGAATGTCATTTTCTGAAAGTTGATGGTTGCGATGACGGGCGGAGATGCGCATGTTATCGATAGCGGAAAGATGAGGGAAGAAGGACGGCGTGTCGACGAATCCGTCCAGTCCTCTGGCAGTCTCTGGTCGGCCAGGTTCTATTCGACGGTCCTGTAGATGAATTTCGCCGCTATCGGGCAACAATAATCCGAACAATGTAGAAAGCAAGGTTGTTTTTCCCGCTCCGTTTGGCCCCAATAATCCATAAATTTCTCCTGGATAAAGGGACATATTCAGATTATCCAGAGCTGTGAAAGCGCCGAATCGTTTGGTGAGATTTCTGACGGTGAGCAGAGCTTGCATAATCATCTTTTGATAGCCTGACGGATGCCCATAAGCGACGAAAGTCGATAGGTGGCAAAGCCAACGATGAAAACATCGATGCTCAGGAGTAAAATAGCGGGCAGGTGGGGATTGAAGGTTATGAGCGGTGCGCTCCAACGCAGTATCCAGCTATCGATGTAGTGGTTGATTTGGACAACGATTATATAGAGAAGCAAGGAGAGAAAAAGGCTATCGATGATGACAAAAGCCAGATGAAGCGGGGAGATGCGTTTCCGGCTCTGTATCCAGCGTCTCATCGACGCCCAGGCGTTGCTACGGACGTCCAACTCTCTGAAAAAAGCCTGAGAGAGAATCTGATAGCCATCCAGCGGCAGGAAAGGAGTCAGATTGAATAAGAATGTTGCGTAGTTGATGGCGGCGAAGGCCATGAGAAACGATTGTTGTGGAGAGGGGGACAGTGATCCCGACCAACTGAGGAGCAAGGCGATGTTTCCCAACAGTAAATTCATCAATGGTCCTGCGGCAATGGTCAGTAACCGATGTCGCGTGGGCAGAGTGTAAAGTCCGGGGAGTTGTAAACTGAAAAAGGGGATCACCAACATGTAAAGTCGCACAGTGATGCGGCGTGGATATATCTGTTTTTCTGTCGCAAAAAGTGCGTGCGCCGTTTCATGCAGGGGAATGGCGATGAGCATGACGCTGAGATAGGACAAGATAAGGTGGGGCAGACCAAGATGCTTTCTCGCTGAAAAGAGCTGGTGCAGGGAGAGCTCTCGTCCGCTGAAGATTACAAGCCCCAAAACGGCCAGGGTTGTGAATGCCACCATCAGCAGGAAAAATGGATGAAAGTAGCGGCTGACAGGTGCGAGCTTCTGCCACCATCCTTCTAGTGGGATGGATACGACATCCCACGAAAGTATTCTTAGTTGACTGAAGAAGGGCTTTGTCTCCTGAGACGTCCTGTCCTTCTCTTCCATCATTAGCAGGCCGCTTTGTTTCAACTGTTGCACAAACGCCCGGACATCGGTGTAAATGCCTTCTCGAGCCAACGTTTCCTGGATGGCCAGAGGCGTTACGCCATCCTGAAGCTGCTGGATGATTCTCATCACCAGGTTGTGTCGCTTCTCATCCACCACCAGGTAATGATCAGCAGTGACGCTACCGACGAGATAGTTGTAGTATCCGTCTTTTTGGGCGAATAATGGCCAACTTTGGATATCGGGAAGAGGGGAAAAGGGTTGATCGTTCATCAGCATATCTCGATAGGTTGGGCGGAGCCTAAGCGAAAGCTGCGATAGTTGTCCACAAAACGCTTCCACTGGGCGGGAGTTTGTTGCAAACGAGCCAGTTCGGTCATCAGCGTTTCTGCCACCGTCTGGATGATGAGGCAGTTGATGGTTTTGCCGTCGAGACGACCGTTTTCGATCTGGTGCATCCCCAGACAACTGGTGCAGATATTGCGGGCCCAGCAATTTTCGCAAGAGGAACGATGCTCCTTGGCGTTTTGTAGATAAAAATCATGTCCTCGTCGACGATAATCGTCATCATCCAGCGATTGCAATGCGGAGTGTTGAATGAATTCATCCTGGCCAATGAACATGAAGCAGGGGTAGATATTGCCAGCGGTGTCAATGGCGAGATCATGAACGCCCGCGGCGCAGACCAAAGGCTGCGGAATCTTGAGCAAAAGTGGTTGCAGAATGCCTGTGATGTAGGAAAAGAGCATCGGTTTTCCTTCGACCAGTGAAGCGACAGCTCGTTGCGTCGCCTCTCGATAGTGCTGGGCCAGTTGCTTTCGCTCCGGGGGAGTCCATCGATTGCCATCTGTGGGTGCGAAGGCCGCTGGCACGATGTGCGGATGATAGATGTCATGCTCGGCCAGGAAACTAATGATGTCCCATACGCTGTAACCGGCGCGCATGGTGATAGTGTTGTAAGTCACCTCGACCGAAAATGGAATTTCATGCTCCTTCAGAGCCTCAAGGGTGCGAAAAACCCGATGAAAGCTCCCATTGCCTTTGACATCGATACGAGAGCGATCATGCACCTCCTGAGGGCCATCGATGCTGATGTTGAGGGATATCTTATAACGTTTCAGCAAACTGGCGATGCGCTCGTTCCAGATGGTGCCATTACTGGTGGCTCCAAACCTGGGCAAATTGGGCATCTTCCCCTGAGCGAACATCGTTTCGCAGTCCCGACAAACGCTTTCGATAAGACCGGGGTTGAGCAAAGGTTCGCCGCCAAAAAACTGAATGGCGTCAATGCCTTTGTAATAATCCAGGATGTTGCGGATGGCTGTACTGGCGTTGCTCGCCGAAAGGCGATTGACCGGGCCTCCATAAGCGCCGCCATCAGCATAGCAGTAGGTGCAGTTCAGATTACATGCGGTGGTGGTGAGAATGGTAAGCCGACTGATGGTGTGCTTGCCCGTGCTGGCCCGCTGGTAGCGTTGCGACACCCTGGCCCGCTCTTTCAGCAATACATCCTCCATCTGCTGAAACTGGCTGGATCTCCCATTTGCGGGGACGGTTTGTCCACTGGACGATCCACCGCGATTGCGACGGATGTATTGAAATGTTTGATCGTCACTTTGGAAAAAGACCATACTTTCTGGATCGAAAATGAAATGATGTCCGTCATTGCCATGGAATGCATGGAGTTCCTGCAACAGGATCGACATGGTCAAGAGCCTCCTTCGAGGGTCAGGGTGAACTGAGTGATGCCATTAGCTTGCGAAACCGCCAGATAGTCATCCAAGAAAAAGGGAGGATAATTGGGATTGCTCTGGGCTTGTTGAATGAGGGTTCCCATCTCTTCACCTCCAGGGTTGACTGGTGATTCGGCGATGAGAGAAAGCTTGCCTGTTGGCGAAAGTTGGTAAACAAAAACATTATCCAGACTACGCGTGGCCAACAGGTAACCGGGGAATGCGCCCGCTGCGGAGGACGTAGCCCTGATGCCGCCCAGAAGAATGTTTTTGGGAATGGGAACCGGAATTCCCAGGATGCGGACATTGCCGCCAGGCAAGGGTTGATGCGCCCTTTGTCCGTGGGCGTCAACCACATAAATCCCCTTGACGAAGTTGCCGAAGACCACCCACTCCGTCTCCTGGGCATTGGGCAGGGCTATGGCCGTATAGTTGATGTCTTTGTTTTTGATATGCCACGCTAGTTTTCCTGCGGCGTCGACGAAATAGACATTGCTGTGCGCCAGGGCAATGACGCCCTGTTCTCCGCTGAAGAAATGGACAGGCAATAATTGGGCAATAAACTTGGCGCTACTGAAACGCCAGGTCTCCATCGCCTGCCCACCTTTAAGATTGAGAGCCAGCAACATACTGTTGTTACTCAGATACAAAGTTTGCGGATCATCCACAGAACGAGCGAGGACAACGCTATCGGGATGGAGACTCTGGCCCAATCCGGTGGCCAGAAGCGCCATCTGGCGGCCGTCTCGTGGGGCGACTTGCCATAGACTAACGCCATCGCTGACAAGCATATCTTTCATATCCTCCCGCCATAGCGCATCGAGCGTCGGATTTGCGTAAGGAACATCCCAGAGAATAGCGCCTGTCTCGCCGTCCAGTCGCAGGAGATGAGCATTGCCTTTTTCCTGTATCGTGACTAGGATGAAATCACCGCCAGGCAAATGAATAGCCTTGATTGCAGAGCCAGGAAGTGTTGCGTCCCATAACTGCCGTTTTTGAACAGCATCGTAGAAAACAACATAACGGGTCGGCGTTCGCTGGAGTTGGGAGCCCAAGAACAGGACGCCTTCTCCAACCTGCGACAGGATTTGTCCGCCCCCGGGAAGCGCAACTTCATGAATTTGCTGTGCTTGCAACATCCCTGGCAGGGGCTGTGTTGCAGTCGTTTCAGCCCTGGTGCATGAGACAAGAGTGAAGGCGAAAATGATGATTGTCGACAGGAGGAATGGCTTAATCATGGCGCTCTCTCTGGCTATCGCCGCTTTGAAGAAGTTGGCAAGATTGGCGAATGATAGTAGAATAAAGAAGGTGCTGGAGCCAGCAAACGAAGCCTTCGGAGCTTTGTTTGCTGGCTCCCCAGGTGTTGGCGACTACCTTATACTACAAACCAATGCAGATCAGGCCACAGGCGCCGCCGGCGCAGACCAGGCCGCCCCATTCCGGAGTAGCGGCTTGCAGGGCAGTCTCTTCGATGGCTTCCAGGTCGGTGAGATCGATGTACGTCATGGTAAGAACCTCCGTGAAGAATGTTGGATGGAAAAAGATGGATGGGTTTACTTGAGCGCTCGAGTAAGTGTTGCGTACATCTCCAGTATAGTGTTTTTCTCCCAATCTTCAACGGACTCAGGTACAGTTTTTTACCTGTACTTGAGGACAGGATCAGCCATTCTGACGAGAGAAACTGTCTTTACAACATCGCCATTTTGATTCGAACAACCAGGTTTCAGGAGGGCGTAATGGCGGCCGCCATTGTAGACTTCGGATATCTGGCAGGGCATCCCATGTCTTTCGTCCCGCGAAACGCAGACAAAGGACAGAATCGCCCAGCCTTGCGGCGGCGCTCGCGGAACACCCCAAAACCTCAATCCTCTGTGTGATAAATCCCACAACATATAAAATTTTGACCAACGTTGCCGACGATCATATACCCCTTGATGGTTTACGGCTGAGTACGGTGATGCAGGAATTTAATGTCGCTTTGGCTGGCGTTTTTTTCGCCGAAGCCCGGATTATTGATTTTCGCGATATTTCAACGCCAGCAGCACCGCATCTGTACGATTATCGACCCCCAACTTACCGTAGATGTTTCCTACATGAAATTTGACCGTCCGCATACTTATAAATAGCGTTTGTGCAATGGCTGCATTGTTCATTCCCTGCACCATAAGTTCCAGCACCTCTTTTTCTCTCGCAGTCAATGTTTCCAGGGGGTTAGACGTTGATGACGGCGACACCTCTCCCAGCGCAACCTGCTGAAGCATATTCACAATATCTGTGCTGAACCATTTTTTACCCTTCATTACATCCCTTATTGCAGTTGCAATGTCATCCATAGATTCTTCCTTGAGAAGGTAACCCTCTACGCCCGCCCGCAAAAGCCCCATCACCAATCTCTGGTCTTTGTAAGCCGATAAGATCAAGATGTGCAGGCGGGGCCGCAGCCGCAACAACGCTTGCACCAGCGCTTTGGTTCGCATGCCCGGCAGAACTGCATCCAACAACAAGACGTCCGGTTTATTTTGCTCCACCATCAGCAAAACTTCCTCCGTCGTCCCTGCTTCTCCCAGGATATCAATATCCTCATTTTGGGCAAGCGCCATTCGTATGCCCGCCCGCACAACGGGATGATCGTCAGCGAGAATAACGCGAATCATAAATTTCGATATCTAGTGGGGCGAAAAGACGTCTATAATGCTCACATGTTAGACCATGAAGGTGACTGCTAACGTGGCCTTGCTCATCCGACACGGACAGAAAGAAACACGGATAAAAGTGTTAGACAGCCTGCCCAGAACAAAGCAGAGCAACTGCTAACGTGCTCGACTTTAAGCCTCAAAAAGCCACGAAGGCTCGAAGTTTTTCGAAGACGCGAAGAGAAAAATAAAGAAAAACACTTCGTGCCATCGTCTTATTCGTGTCGTCGTGACAAAAAGTGGTGATGAGACCTCATGCAAAGCCGAAGGGTTTTACGTATAACGCGGGACAATATAATGGATGGCTTTGCTTTGGCATGCGTTTGCTCACAATGACCTGTATAGTTATTAGCAATTACAGTTAATTCATTGTAATATGCCCTTCGGTATTTGACAACTTGCAAGATATGCGGGCCTTTCTGCATTCCAGAACGTCATGCGCACACCATGCAGAACGATTTGATTTGGGCGCGTCCTACCCCTGACAAACCAAAAAGCTGTTCTCACGTAAAGCATGTCCTGAGTCTGTCCTGGACGAGATGAAGGGCCTCGCCGAGGGGTCGCCAGGAGGCAAAGTTTTTATTTACCTCTTTTGCCTCTACGTCTTTGCATGAGACATTTTTTGCTCAGTGAGCTGAGATTCTATTGATAAGATGCTACGCATCGTCCGAGACCGTGCTAAGAGGATGTGGCCCCTGCGGGGCAGGTCGCAAGTGGCAAGTAGCAGGTGCAACGTAATTTCGTCGACAGCGCTGAACCTGCAACCTGCGGCTTGCTACAAAGATCGGTAACTTTTTCTCGATCTCGATGCATTAAGCGCCTAAATGAGTTGGGGCCAGCCGGGCGTTCTGGCCAAATGTCGAATGTTCATAAACCATGCTACTATTTTCTCCGCGTCCTCCATGTCTCTGTGGTGAAATGACCTTTTTACAATGGAGGCGAAGTTGTTCGCTGAACAGAAAGTAATTTTTAGGGGGGTGTGAACGTTTCCGGGTGATCTATCCATAGCCATAGCGAAATCCAGCGCGCCAAAAATCTCCGTGACAAGAAAATAATACCTGTTAATCTGTATCTAGATGGGCTTGACGCTTTATAATGAACAATTGCCCCATAGTCTGGCTATGTTCATGTCACCTCCCCCTTCTTTGCTCGCTTGAAATCCGGCGATCACCTCCAGGGCGCAATGCGTCTTGAGGTTGTCGCCGTTTTTTATTTGACGGCAATCCACCTCTTCTGGCTTCGATGCTGAGGCCACACAAGTAAAAAAGGAGGACTTTTATGATCCGTGAAGCTGACTTACAAGAGCTTGTGGCGTTCGATGGTGAAGAAAATCGAGTTCTAGCTTTTATCTCAGTATCGATCCCCGAAGCACGACGACCGAGGCGTATAAACTGACGTTGCGCAATCTCCTTGCCTCCATTCCCGAGACCGACGCCGCTGACAAAACGCGCATCGAGCGATTCATCGATCTGGAGTACGATCGTCAGGCCCGGAGCATTGTCATCTTCTCCTGCTAGAAACGCGATTTCTGGCGCGTATTCCCGCTGGAAACGCCGGTCAAGAACAGGATCATGCTTTCTCGTCGCCTGTTGGTGCGTGGATTGGTGGATTTGCTGAACACTTACGGGCATCTGGGTGTCGTCGTCGCCGTCGACAAGCAAGGCGCTCGCTACTATTCTTTTCATCTGGGCGCATTGGAAGAGGCCGTGGGCGCGCTGGGAGAAGACGTCAAGCGGCACAATCAGGGCGGATGGTCTGCCTCGCGCTATCAGCGGCATGAGGACGAGGCCGCCAAAAGTAACCTCAAATCCTTCGTGGAACTTGCCGATGCGCTGACTCGTCGATATGGATGGCGGCAACTGATTCTGGCGGGAGCGCATGACACAGTCAGCCAGTTTCGGAACATGCTGCCCAAGCATCTGCAGAAGTTGACCATCGGAACCATGCCCCTGGAGCCCGACGCTTCGTTGCAGGAAGTGCGAGAACGCGCCGAAGCTCTGGCAAAAGAAGCTTACGAGCGTCGCACCCTCAGTCTGGCCGAGGATTTAATCGTGCAGGCAAACAAAGGCGACGCCGTGCTGGGCCTTGACGCCACCCTTGAGGCGCTGCAAAATGGCAGTGTGTATCAGTTGTTTTTCACCGAAGATTACACGCTGCCCGAAAACAGAGTGCGTCGTTGCGCCCACTGCAACTATCTCACCATGGCCGACGTCGAGGTCTGCCCTCTCTGCGGCGGCGAGATGCGCCCGATGGTGGGCGCTATCAACACCATCGCCCGACGGGCCATCGCCCAGGGAGCATCGGTCTTCGTGCTTGCTCCTGATAATCCTCTCGAAAATAACGACGCCCACATTGGCGCATTTTTGCGATACTGACCTCCTGCGCTATGATCCATCGCCGATGATAGCTTCGATGCCGGTTTGGGCGTCCGAAAAACGTCCTGACCGTCATTTTGATAGAGGCTGCTTTGAAAATAGAATAAGTCACGCCGCAATAGGTACGGGCTGCAAGGATACTTGATAGCCCAAGCGACGCAGTTGACGCATAAGGTAGTCCACCTTGGCC
>JALXAF010000438.1 GCA_026992375.1 Anaerolineae bacterium | reverse complement strand
GCGTTCATCGTGGCCATCTCCCGGGCCATCGGCGAGACCATGATCGTGGCCATCGCAGCGGGCGCAGGGCCGCGCAACTTCAACAGTTGGCGCGACGCCTTCCACAATCTGGCCATGTTCAACCCGTTCAAGGCCGCAGAGACGATGACCGGGCACATCGTGCGCATCAGCGGCGGCGACATCAGCTACGAATCCATCGACTACGACAGCCTGTTCGCCATCGGTTTGACCCTTTTCTTCATCACCTTCCTCCTCAACATCATCAGCCGCCGCATCGTGGCCCGCTTCCGCGAGGTTTACTAGGACAGCCCAGCTCCTGACTTTCTTCGCGAACTCCGTGCATTCTCCGAGCGCTCTGTGCAGCTATGACCAACAACTCCTACTTTCCCGAAGGCTCTGAGCTCGAAAGGTTCGTCAAACGCCGCCGACAGAAAGGCGTTATCTGGCGCAGCCTGTTTCTGCTGGCCACCACCCTGGGCGTGGTCATCCTCATGGTGCTGCTGCTGAGCATCATCGATGACAGCCTGGGCTACGCCGCGGTGCAATACAAAATCGATCCGCAGGAGATGGTGGTGGGATTTTATCAGGACATGGCGCTGAATGCGCCCAACGCCCGCACCTTCGATGACGCCGACGAGCTGGCCCGGGCGCTGGTCGCACAGCCGGACGCAGTGGGCCTGCTGGACGAAGCGACCTTCCGGGCCCACGCGGATGACCTGAGAGCGGTGAGCATCGAGGATGGGGAGCTGCCGGGCGTGGTAGTGGCCGTCAGCCAGCAGAACGACTGGCCGCAGAGCGTCAGCATGCTGGAGCTGATGCCCCTGTTCACCATCGCCGAAACCTGGTCCGATGTGCGCGCAGCCTGGCCCGAGACGCCCGTCCATCGCTATCTGCCCCCGGCCAGCAGCCCCGCGCTGACGACTTTCGTCGCGAGCGTGTATGGCGATGATCCCGCACAGCAGCCCGTCGAGGCGCTGCTGGCCATGCTGGCGCAGCATCTTTCGCCCGGCGCATTGCGGCAGTTCGTGGCCGAAAAGCCGCTGGACCAGCGCACGCAGGAGGAGGTGCTGGGGATTCTGGAGGAGCGGGTGCTGGAGCCCACCGTCATCGAAACCTGGAGCCTGAGCCGATCCATCCTGCACAAAGACGAAATCGAGGCGGCCATAGCTGGAATGCCCGACGCCGAGCTGGAATTCCGCCGCTGGGTCACCTGGGATTTCATCACCTCGCCCCAATCCTCCAGGCCCGAGCTGGCGGGCGTGCGCACGGCCATCATCGGCTCGTTGTGGGTGGTGCTCATCACCCTGCTCTTCTCGGTGCCCGTGGGCATCGGCGCCGCGGTTTATCTTGAAGAATACGGCTCGGGCAGCCGTCTGGATCAGTTCATCGAGAACAACATCAACAACCTGGCGGGCGTGCCCTCCATCATCTACGGCATGTTGGGGCTGG
The DNA here is from genome assembly GCA_026992375.1 of Anaerolineae bacterium. Classification (GTDB taxonomy): domain Bacteria; phylum Chloroflexota; class Anaerolineae; order J102; family J102; genus M2005. The sequence goes on along the minus strand of JALXAF010000438.1, from coordinate 9,847 downwards.
CGGTGTTCGTGCGGGCGCTGGAGCCCCTGACCAGCGGCTCGATGTTCGGGCTGGCCGATCCCACCACGGCCAATGGCCGCACCATCCTGGCCGCGGGCCTGACTCTGGGCCTGCTCATTCTCCCCATCATCATCATCAACGCCCGCGAGGCCATTCGCGCCGTGCCCAGAGCCTTTCGCGAGGCCAGCTACGGCCTGGGCGCAACCCAATGGCAGACTATCTGGCATCATGTGCTGCCCAACGCCATCCCCGGCATCCTCACGGGCAGCATTCTCGCCATCAGCCGGGCCTTTGGCGAAACCGCGCCCCTGGTGGTGGTGGGCGCTTCCACCGCCATCTTCGTGGACCCCAACGGGCCGTTCTCCAAGTTCACCACCCTGCCCATCCAGATCTACCAGTGGACCTCCCGCCCCCAGGCCGCGTTCCAGAACCTGGCCGCGGCGGCCATCATCGTGCTGCTGGCCCTGCTGCTGGCCCTGAACGCGGTCGCCATCCTCCTGCGCAACAAATATCAACGGAGCTACTGAGTTTATGGCTGATCAATCCTCATCCAACGGCCACTACGCCATCGAAGCCAAAAACCTGAACGTGTTCTATGGCGATTTCCACGCGGTCAAGGATGTGAATCTGACCGTCGAGAAGAACAAGATCACGGCGCTCATCGGGCCTTCGGGCTGCGGCAAGAGTACGGTGCTGCGTTGCTTCAACCGTATGAACGATCTCATCCCCGTGGCCCGCATCCAGGGCGATGTGCTCTTCCACGGCAAGAACATCTACGACCCCGACGTGGATCCGGTGCAGGTGCGCCGCCGCATCGGGATGGTTTTCCAAAAGCCCAATCCCTTCCCCAAGAGCATTTACGACAATGTGGCCTGGGGCGCCAAGATCAACGGATTCAAGGGCGATCTGGATGAACTGGTGCGCACCTCGCTGGAGGGCGCGGCCCTGTGGGATGAGGTGAAGGACAAGCTGGACGCGAACGGCTACTCCCTTTCGGGCGGGCAGCAGCAGCGATTGTGCATCGCCCGGGCCCTGGCCGTGCGCCCCGACATCATCCTCATGGACGAACCCACCAGCGCCCTGGATCCCATCGCCTCTCTGCGCATCGAGGAATTGATGATACAATTGGCCGAGCAGTACACCATCATCGTGGTCACCCACAACATGCAGCAGGCGGCCCGCGTCTCCGACTACACCGCCTTCTTCACCGTCGATGAGGGGCGCACCGGCTATCTTGAGGAATTTGCGCCCACCGAAGAGCTCTTCACTACGCCCAGAAGCCGCATCACCGAGGATTACATCACCGGGCGGTTTGGGTAATTGGATACTGGATATTGGATACTGGATATTTGTAGGCGAACCAATACCCAATACCGAATACCAATCCCCAATCTCACCATCATCTCTTCCACACACACCATCTTGAACGCCCGCCCCAAACGCAACGTCCTCTTCCTCTGCACCGGCAATTCCTGCCGCAGCCAGATGGCGGAGGGACTGACCAACCACTTCCTCGGGCATCTGTACCGAGCCTATTCCGCGGGCACAGAACCTTCGGGCTACGTACATCCCCTGGCCATTCGCGTGATGCAGGAGATGGGCGTCGATATCTCCCAGGGCGTCTCCAAACGCCCGGACGTTTACCACGACATCGCGTTCGATCTGGTCATCACCGTATGCGATGACGCGGCCGAGACCTGCCCCCTGTGGCTGCGCGAGGGCGAAGTCGTTCACATCGGCTTTTACGACCCGGCCCTGGCCCAGGGAACCGAGGAGGAGCGTCTGGCCGTCTTCCGGCATGTGCGGGATGAGATTCACCAACGCATCCTGCCCTTTTTACAGGATTTCGCGACCGGGCGCACGACCGACGAAACATAATCCATCCATTCAATCCCACGAGAGCCAGAAACATGAAGAAAAAACACATCACCGCCCTGCCCAACGATGTGAGCGCAGTCCGCAAGAAGGTGGGCAATGCGCGGGCCACTATCTCCCAATTGCTGGATGATTCCGACATCGCCAAGGGCAAAACCTGGAAGCGACTGAACAAAGTCTACAAAGCGCTCGACGAGGCGGATCGAGAATTGAGCCGCGCTCAGGATGAGCTGGATAATCTTCTGCCCAAGCTCCTGAAGAATTTCGAGAAGAAGCATTGACGAGCTGCACCGCACGCCCGGCGAGGGCTCCCTCTGACAAACAACGAGGTCATCATGTCACCCAGAAAGAGCTTCGAACAACGGTTGGAACAACTGCGCTCGACCCTGATCGCCATGTCTGAACTGGTGGAGCAGGAGCTGAGCACCGCGATGGACGCGCTGGAACGAAAGGATGTCGAGCTGGCCCAGGAAGTCTTCGCCATGGACGAGCGCGTGAACAACCTGCGATATGACAACGAGCGCACCGCGTTGCTGCTCATCAGCACCCAGCAGCCCATGGCCCGAGACGCCCGTTTCATCCTGGCCAGCCTGTTTATGAACGTGATCCTGGAGCGCATGGGCGACAAGGCCAAGAGCGTGGCCAAGGCCATCCCCTACATCCTGCAACGCCCCAACCTCACCATCTCGCCCGAACTGCGCCAGATGGCCGACATGGGGCAAGCGATGCTACGCGACGCCATGCAGGCCTACGCCGCCGAGGACGTGACGCTGGCTCTGCAGGTCGCCGCACGAGATGACGACGTGGATCAGCTTTACGGCGAGACTTTTTTCTCTGTTCTGGCCCGCATGGCCAAAACCAAGAAGCCCGACAAGGTCGAGGCCATCTATGAACTCATGCGCATCGCCCGAGACCTGGAGCGCTTCGCGGACTACGCCACCGACCTGGCCGAACGAGTGGATTTCATGGTCACGGGCCAGCTGGCCGAGGTGAATGTGGATGAATGGGAGGAGGTGCGGGCCTCGGCCGAGGAGGAGCGCGCGGCGCTGGCGGCGCTCAAAGCGGCCCGGAAAGCGAAGAAAGCCGAAGCAGAATCCGCCTCCGACACTTGACCAAACCAGGTTTTCGGGGTAGTATGGGGCTTCGTGGGAGCGGATGCGTCCCGGTGGGCGTCCCGGTCTTCAAAACCGGTGGCGGGCGTCGCGGAGACGTCCGCGGTGGGTTCGACTCCCATGCGCTCCCGTTTTTTTGAAAGCCATCCTTCGATTTCAACACGCTTCCCATTCTGATTTTCCATGAGCAATAGCTGCCAGATCACCACGGCCCAGCAAGAAATGGCCCGGGGCCTCACCTTTCGTTTCGACAAGCCCGAGATCGAGGTGGAACGCATCGCGGTCTATCCTTATCCCGATCTCAGCAAGCTGTGGGTGCGCGTCCAGATCACATCCTTCGCCACGCCCGTGGTGGTGCAGCTCACCTGTCTGGATCAAGACGGCGTCGAGGTCTCGGATATGCTGCTGGTGGATTGGCGCGATCCCTACATCTCACTGACCATGCACCTGAAGAAGCCTCCCCAACCCGACGCCATCTACATGCTGCGCGTCCATGTGGAGCGAGACGAGCAGCCCCTGGCAGACCGTCATCACGAATTTCCATTGACATTCGTCGAGCCAGAAAACTAACGACCTTTTCGATGACGCCCGTTGCGGCGTCATTTTTGTTTCAGCGACCTTTTGCGAACGCCCAGGGGAATTCCGCCACGCCAAGCCATCGCCGCCCGGCAGCGGTTTTCCATCACCCTTTTTTGGGGATGAAGAAGATGCTGGGGAGGGCCAGCAACCCCACGACTGCGCTCAACACGAATGCGGGAACCAGCCCTAATGCGTCGGCGGTGAGACCGATAACCCAGATGCCAACGGCCCGCAGCACAAAGCTCAGGGCCATGTAGCTGCCGTTGGCCAGGGCCCGATTGTCGGGAAACAGGTCTTGTACCAGCGCCAAAATCACTGGCTGCAGCGAGATGGCGGTGAGTCCCAGGGCGATGAGCACAATCACCGTCATCCAGCCCGAGGTGAAGAGAAATGCGAACATCAGTAGCGGGGAGACCAGCAGCAGAATGAACAACATTCGATGCCGCCCCAGCCGGTCGCTGAGAGAGCCGGAAAGCAGCGCGCCCACAAATCCGGCGGCCTCCAGGATGGTGAGCGCAGCCGCGGCCCAGGCCACGCTCAAACCCCGCTCATCTTTCATAAAAATGGGCAGATAGGTGGTGAGTGCGGACTGCATGGAGACCCGCCCAATGACCAGCCAGGTAAAATAGGGAAAAACGCGTAACAGCCTTGGCTTCAATCGGGACCAGGCGTCGCTTTCGGGCGGCCGCGGCCTGGCCTGGATGTTGTGCAGACGCCAGAACAGGATGCCCGTCACCGCCCATCCCACGAACGCCAGTCGCCACAACCCTCCCAGCTCGAACCAACCCACGCCCGCCACAACGAAGAGCGGCCCCAGGGTGCGGGCCAGCTCGCCCGCGGCCATGAAGATGCTCATGCCCGTCCCCACCCGATTGCCCGCCAGCTCGCCGATCATGGCCCCGGCGGGCGCATGGAAGGCGGCGACGCTCACGCCCGCAGCCAGCAACAGAAACGCCAGCGCCACATAGCTGGAAGTCAGGCCCAGGCTGCTCATCAGCGTAGCTGTGACCGCGGGGGCGAAGATGACGAAATAGCGCAGGCTCACCCGGTCGGCCAGATAGCCAATGAAAGGATTGAGCAGGCTGGGAATCTGGGTGAAAACCGCCAGGTTGCCCGTCAGGGCGTAGCCAATCCCCAGACGCTCCCGCAGGATGGGCAGCAGCGGAGCCAGAAAGGAGCTGTAAGTATCATGGGTGAAATGCCCGAGGGCCACGGCGAAAACGTCGTCGAAGCGGGTTTCTCGGCGGGCCATGGTTTTATCCATTATCCTTTGGATGAAACCGCATCATCGTCCAGCAGAGTCTGGGCCAGCCATCGCGCCTCGGCCACCAGATCCGCTTCGATGGGAAGTTCGTAATTTTCGTTGACGCGGGTGGTCATGTGGTCGATGACAGCGTCCACGCCCGCGGGGAGATCGGGCCAGCCGCGCAGCAGCTTCACCCGTTCGTAAGCGGTCATGTTGGGGGTCGAAACGCCACGCCGTTTCATGTATTCGTTCGCCACGACGCCCGCGGCGCGACGGGCGCAGACTCGGGCCTTGCCCTCGTTGCCCTTGGCTCGGGCCCTATCGGCCATTTTCATTTCTCGCGCGAAGCGCGAACGCCAATCTGGTCGTTGCATAAAAATCTCTCGTGAAGTGATAAGGGGGGCTTTCGTCCGTCATTGTAGCACAGAGTTTCCACGCATCGCAGCCCCGCAGGCCAGCGAGCGCGCCTCAGCAAGCGCGTCCCAATTTCTTGGCAAGCACTTGCCGAGTAATGAACATTGGCAAAAATAATCCGGTCACAGGCTCGGAGCGCTTCTTGTCCTCCGCCAGCGCCGGGGGATGAAGTCCCCCGGCTAGAAACAGCGCCCCTGCGGGGCTAGCCGGATTTATCCGGCGCTGTTCTGTAGCCCGGCGACTTCATCGCCGGGCGGGCGTGGCGAACGGGTTGAGCGGAAAAAGTGCGCCGGATCGCACATCCGGCGCGGCGCATCCTCATAGCAAAACATACAATCATTTCGGCCTTCGTGCACCAGGAGGCTTGTTGTCGGGCCAAATGTGAAATTGCTGAGCGCCTCAGCAAGCGCTTGCCATCATGGCGCAGACGGGGTATGATGACATTGATCCCTGACAGGAGGTTTCTCATGCGCATCATCATCGCCGGTGGAACCGGACTTATCGGACGAGCGCTCATCGATTGGCTGGCGCCCGCGGGCCATGAGATCATCGTCCTTTCTCGCCATCCCGAGGGGGCGCGTCTTCCCCAGGCAGCGCTGCCGGCCCTCTGGGATGGGATTAGCGTGGGCGACTGGGCGCGCCTGGTGGACGGGGCAGATGTCGTGGTGAATCTGGCGGGCGAGAACATCGCCGGGACGGGCGCTATTCCCGCCCGATGGACGAAGGCGCGCAAGCGGCGCATCCTCGAAAGCCGGGTGAATGCAACCAATGCGTTGGTCTCGGCCATGGCCCAGGCCCAAACCAGACCCAAAGTCCTGGTGCAAGGCTCGGCCGTGGGCTACTATGGCGGACGGAATGATGACGCGGTCCTGGATGAAAGCGCGCCGCCGGGCGATGACTTTCTGGCCGATGTGGTCGCTCGCTGGGAGGCGGCCAGCAAGCCCGTCGAGGAGATGGGCGTGCGGCTGGCTATCGCCCGCACGGGCCTGGTTTTGAGCGCGACGGGCGGATCATTGCCGCGCACGCTGACGCCGTTCAAATTCTTCCTGGGCGGGCCGCTGGGCAATGGACGGCAATGGTGGCCCTGGATTCACATTCGGGACGAGGTGCGGGCGCTGGCGTTTCTGATGATGGAGGAGCGGGCGTCGGGCCCCTTCAATTTGACCGCGCCCAACCCCGTCACCAATCGGGAATTCGCTTTGATATTGGGGAAAGTCATGGGCCGTCCCGCGTTTCTCAGCGCCCCCGCGTTCGCTTTGCGCGCGGGCCTGGGCGAAATGGCCGATCTGCTGCTGAAAGGGCAACGCTCTGTTCCCAAACGCCTGCTCGAACTCGGTTTTCAGTTCGAATTTCCCGATCTGGAGCCCGCCCTGCGCGATCTGTTCCGAAAATAGGATGCTCGCTGGTTGCTGACGGTTGGCAAAGCCCACGTTGGGCGAGTCTGCAACGCTCGTGATTCGTAATGCGTGATACGTGAGATCGTCACGCATTACGCATCACGCATTACGACCGTCATTTCGAGGGAGCGCAGCGACCGAAAGGTGCGACAATCTGCGGGCATCAGAGGTTTCTGCGTTCTATTTTCATTCGGCATCGGTGAAGACGGGCCTGCGACGCCCGGCGGATGATTGCTCCGGGCGGATCAGCTATGCTATCATCAACGCCATCCCCCGAAAGCCGCAGCTTCACCCACATCACACTATGAAGATCATCGAATTTTGTTCACGCCTCTCAAGCGGGGACTCCCCGAAAGCCCATAAATCGCGCCTGGGTGGTGTGATGGACGAAGCGTCGCAGCAAATTGCGCCTTCGACGCCCGGCGGTGTGGATGGTTGAGACGCAATGAAAGCCCGACCTTTTCTCAAATGGGCGGGGGGCAAGACCCAGCTTCTGGCTCAACTGCGAGAACTGCTCCCGCCCGAACTGATTGCTGGCGAGCTGACGACGTACGTCGAACCATTCGCGGGCGGCGGCGCCGTCTTCTTCGACATCGCCCAGTCTCACCCCATTGCCCGCGCTTTCCTTTACGACGCCAACCCCGAGCTCATCATCATCTATCGTGTGGTGCAAAAGCAAGTGGAGGCCCTCATCCACGCCCTGGATGGCTACGCCAGCGCGTATCTCGGCCGGGAGCAAGAGGCGCGCAAGGCGTACTACTATCAGGTGCGCGAGAAGCTGAATCGGCAACGGCCCGAAATCGACTTCCATCGTTTTTCAGAGGCCTGGATCGACCGGGCGGCTATGCACCTGTTCCTGAACAAGACCTGTTACAACGGCTTGTTCCGGCTCAACAGCCGCGGCGAGTTCAACACGCCTCACGGGCGTTACAAAAATCCCCGCATCCTGGACGCCGATAACCTCCGCCGGGCTTCTCGCGTGCTGCAAATCGCGGAAATCCGGCAGGGGGATTTCGAGCGGTGCGAGGAGGTAGTGGACGCCCGCACCTTCGTCTATTTCGATCCACCTTATCGCCCCATCAGCAAGACGGCGCATTTCACGGCCTACTCCAGCTATGGCTTCGACGACGAAGATCAGCGACGACTGGCCCGCTTCTTCGCCCGCCTGCACCGCCAGACCGGAGCCAAACTCATGCTCAGCAATTCGGATCCCACCAACGAGAATCCGGATGACGATTTTTTCGATGACCTTTACCAGGATTTTCACCGCTATCGGGTCTCGGCCCAACGCAACATCAACAGTAAGGCGGCCCGCCGCGGTCCTATCAGCGAGCTGGTGGTGATAAATTACGAAATCGGGCCATCGGCTCGACCGCGCTGAGCGTTCATCTTCCCGACACCTTTCAACGCATGCCATCCAAACTCACCTACGCCAACATCATTCTCATCCTGGCAAGCCTGCTGGGCGCGGCAGCTTTTCTCTCGCCGTTCTTCGGGCGGCCGCCGCAGCAAACGAGTATGTCAGCCGCGGCCCACGGCGGCGACGCCATGCTCATGCTGACGCTGCTGAGCCTGATGGCGTTGGCGGCGATTGTGGCCGGATTGCAGAGCAACGAGATCAACGCCAAGACTCTGGCGGTGCTGGGCGCGCTGGCGTCGGTGGGAGCCATCATGCGTTTCATCCCGGGCCCGGGCGGATTCTCGGGCGTTTTCTTTCTGCCCATCATGGCGGGCTACGCATTTGGCGCGCAGTTCGGTTTTCTTACGGGCCTCGTCACCCTGCTGGCGTCTGCATTCCTGACCGGGGGCGTGGGCCCCTGGCTCCCTTATCAAATGTTCGCCAGCGGTTGGGTGAGCGCGCTCGCGGGCCTTACGCCGCATGTCCGCCCCGGAACCAAATGGGAGATCGTCATGCTGGCGGGCGCAGGTTTTTTTCTGGGGCTTTTCTATGGCTTGGTGATGAACCTCTGGTTCTGGCCCTTCGTCTTCCGACCCGAGCAAGCGGAACTCTATTGGCGGCCGGGGCAGGGGCCGTTGGCCGTCATCCGGAGCTACGCGCTTTTCTATCTCATCACGTCCTTCTTTTGGGATTTCTGGCGCGGCGTCGGCAACGCCGGGTTGATTTTGATTTTCGGCGCGCCTGTGTTGCGATTGCTCCATCGCTACCAACAGCGATTCTATTTTGTGGCGTTGCCAATCGACCGGGCCGAAGGATAGCTGGTTTGCGGCTGGAAAAAGAAAAACCGGGAATGGCGTACCGGTCGGTGATGGTCTGTGCCCGACTTTCTTGTTTTGGTTCTATAGTGTGTTGGTGAATGACGACAGAAAATGAATTTGACAAAAGGTAACTGCTAACGTAGCCATGTTCACTCGACACGGATAGTGCGCTCGCCGACTGATGAATGTTTATAAATTAAATCGGTCATAGTTCGTCTGCCACATCCGCCCGGCGATGAAGTCGCTGGGCTACAAAACAGCGCCGGATAAATCCGGCTAGCCCCGCAAGGGCGATGGCGGCGGGAGAGAATTGCCCCAGGCCTATAACCGGATTATTTTGTCAATGTTCATTATTCGGCAAGTGTTGCAACGAAAAAGGGAAATTATTTCTGGACGCCCACTTATGACTATTACCAACACAAGATAGAAGCGAGTCGCCCCTCAAAAATAACTGAAGCCCAGAATCGAAATTCGCCTTACGGCCCGGTGACCCACAACGGCCGGGCCAGGTTGATAGGCCGCACGTTGTTGCCCGCGCCGCTCTTCTGCGATGCGTCCGGGCCCGGATACAACCCGACCAACCGCCCCTCGCCATCCAGCGCCGGCGCGCCGATGTTGGATTGACTCAAGGCGATGTCCGTCACAATCCACCCCCGCTCGGCCTGAATCGCTGTATCGGGCAAAAAAGCAACCGCCCGCCCCTCGCCCAGAGCCAGCGCCTTGCCCAGCGATGGGCCAACGCCCTCGCCTCCCGCCGGAAAACTGATGACGGACACCGGGTCATCAGGCCGCAACGCGTCGGAATCGCCCAAGGAAATGGCCCGCAAATGAAAGCTGTTGGGCAGGGGCGAACCATCCCGCAGCGCATATATCTGCAACACTGCCATATCGCGCTGACGATCCGCCCGCACCACATGGGCCAGATACCAGACGAGGTTGCCCGTTTGGCCGCCTTTGGCGGGCCTGACCCCCACCATCACCTGATTGCTGCGATTGTAAGGGCGCCC
>JALXAF010000437.1 GCA_026992375.1 Anaerolineae bacterium | reverse complement strand
AGATACTGGATATTGTGGTTATTGCCCCCGTTCCGGGGTGATTCGAATACCAACTATCCTGTTGCGAAAGACCTAGGGGAATTTGCCAAGTTCCCAACAAGCAAAAGTGAACCATGCCAATAATTCCGATTAATCTTCGTCTTGTCTCGGGAGGACTTGGAGATGACGCGAATTTTATGTTATAGTAGGGCGTCTACAATTAAATAATTTCGCCTGTCAGAATTTTTCTTTGAGCGATGCTGAGTCTGTTGCTTCAGCGTCGCTCGTCATGCTTTTTGGGAAAAGACATGCGCTTCCGAACTCTTTTGATAATCATTATTCTATCCCTTATTGTTCTTCTATTCGCTCAATGTTCGACAGCCCCCAGGGAAACAGGCGGCGAAGCGGCCGAAACCTATAAAATGGCTGCGATTTTTCCAGGGACGATCGCAGATTCCGACTACAACACCCTGGGGTATCTGGTCCTGGAAGCGGTCCAAAAAGACATGGGAATCGAAACGGCGTATTCCGAGGGGGTGGCGGTGTCCGATAGCGAGGGCGTCATTCGGGAATACATCGACGCCGGATACAATATCATCTTCACCCATGGCGGCCAATTCATAAACGAAACCGTGGAGATAGCCAAACAATTTCCCCATATCTATTTCATTGGTGAAGGGGATGGTGCGGTGAAGGATCCACCGCCCAATCTGTGGGTCATCGACCGTAATTTTCATGTGGGCTTTTATGGCGTCGGCGCACTGGCCGCGTTGCAGAGTCAAACCGGCAAGATTGGCTATCTGGGAGGGCTCAGGCTTCCCTGCTCCTATGCCGAAGTGCACGGCATGCAGCAGGCAATCGATGATCTGGGCTTGGAGGTGGAGCTGATCCCGGTCTGGGTGGGCGATTTCAACAATCCCGCCAGGGCCCGAGAAGCGGCTGACGCCATGATCGCAGACGGCAATGACGTATTGGTATGCAGTCTGAATCAGGGCGTGTTGGGGGTGTTCGAAGCGGTCAAGGCCACGCCCAAAACTGTGTGGGTGACGGTTAAATACACCGATAAGTCATCATTCGCCCCCGACAATTATATTACATCGCTGTTGTATGATTTCACTGGCCCCATGAAGGAGATCGTCTCCAATATCCAGTCTGGCGAAACAGGGGGCTATTATTCCATGGGGTTTGACGCAGGCGTCTCGCTGCAAGAGCCGCAGCATGTCTCGGATGAGGTGAAGAAACAGGTGGATCAGATCATCAAAGGTGTGAAGAACGGGAAGATCAATGTCATCAAGAACGTCGAACCCATCGAACAATAATTCCCCGACGCGGATGGGCGGTCGCCGGGCAGTCTCCCGGGCGACCGCCCGTTTTTTGATGCGAGTGTAATGGCGATTGGGATGGTGTGCGTCCTGGAAGATGTGTCCGCAGGCTAATTAGCCGTTGGTCACCAGTGCGAAAAACACAACCAGCGGCGTAACAACGATGAGGCGGAGCGCCAACGCCGGAGCGTGACGGAGCAGGTCAAGCAGTTGGTTCGTCATCGTTCCCCCGCACTACTTCCGCCTTTCCGCCCCAATCTTTCCGCACAATGGCGTAGATGGCGTGATCCTGAAAGGCGGCGCCTTTCTGCACATCCTCTCGCAAGACGCCCTCGAACTGCATTCCTGCCTTTTGCATCACCCGGCCCGAGGCAGGATTCCCAGTGAAATGCAGGGCGTAGATGCGATTCATCTCCAGCGTCTCGAAACCAAAGTGGATGATGGCACGCACGGCCTCGGTGGCGTAGCCCCGCCCCCAGTAGGGCTTGCCGATCCAATAACCGATTTCCGCCTTTTTGTGGCGGGCGTTGGGCCGGATGTCGATGGCTCCGATAAGCCGCTCGTCCTCCCGGCGCACGATGGCGAAGGTGTAGCCGGTTCCAGCCATTCGCTCTTGCCGCTGGAATGTCAGCCATTCGCGGGCTTTGTCTTTGTCGTAAGGATAAGGGATGTTGAGCGTCGTTTGGGCGATGTCGGGAGTTTGTAGCAGGCGAACGATGGCGGGGATATCCGCTTCGTGGAAAGGACGCAGAATCAGACGTTGGGTTTCGATGGTGGAGGAATCCATATCACTGCCAGTGCCGCATGGGCAGGCCCGCCACGGGGGACTGGAATTTGACCAAATGAGGCATGGCCAGCGAACCGACATACGCCGTCTTCAGGTCTGGCCCGGCAAAGGTGAGGCTGGCCGGAAACTGAATGGTGGGGCCCACGCAAGCGAACATGGCCTCGGGCGTAAGCGCGTTTTGCTCCACCAGCTTCACCGCATTCTCTAGCGCTGGCTGATTGACATCCTCGAAGACCATGTGGTGATCGCCGTCGGGCGTGATCACGCCCAGTCCGTTGCGGATGATGTGGGTGACCCAGAGGTTGCCCTCGGCGTCGAAGGTGATGCCATCGGGATAGCCGCCCAATGGGAACTGGCTGGGTCCGAACACCTCGGCCTCGCCCAGGCCGTCATCCAACACCGGATAGCGCAAAACGCGGTTGCCCATGGTTTCGGCAGCGTAAAGATAGCGTTCATCTGCATCCATGCGCACCTCGTTGGTGAAATAGATGCCATCGGCCACGATGCGCGGGCCTTTCTCGTCGATGAGAATGATGTAGCCGTCGGGACGAGGCGCGGCTGCGGCCAGGAACCAGGGAACCGCGCGGGACGAGATGGAAATCCAGAGGCGGTCTTTGCTGTCGATGAAAACGTAATTGGCTGCGCCCAGAGGCTGTCCATTGATCTCATCGAGGATGACTGTGTGATTGCCGCTCTTATCCATCTTGTAGATTTTGCCATGCTCGATGTGCGCGATGTAGAGATTGCCCGCGCCATCCATGGCTAGGCCATTGGTGTCGCCGCCGATGTCGCCGATGGTTCGCATCGCACCATTTGGGTCGATGTGAGTGACGCCGCCGCGATTATCGGAAACCCAAAGCGCGCCGTTCTTTTCGGCGATGATGCTTTCGGGGCGAGAAAGCCCACTGAAAGCAAATGTCAGCTCGGAAACATCGAGGGAGAAGTCTTTGATGGACATAAGGTCGCTCCTTGCAGAATTGGGGAGAGGGTGGGATATGACATGATTTTACCGAAAATCAGGTGAGAATGCGAATGCTCTGGCGAACGCCATAAAAATGCTCGATCGATGAAAATGCGCTGTTGGAGCGATTGCAGGTGCGCCGCATTATCGACAAGCATGTCCCGAGTTGGGCAGTTGATATTGGCGCGGTGGCGTTGGTGTTGATTCTGAACCGATTGCAGAGGCCATTGCCCCTTTATCGCATCGTCCACTGAGTTGGGCGCACAGTGCCGACGCGCCAGCTCGGCGTCGCCCCGGTCAAATTCAATGACACCCATCTGGCCTGAAGAGCGTTGCTGACCAGGCCAACGCCGGCCTCTCGTTTCAATGCCCGCGAGGGCTTGGTGACTTTTCCCAC
>JALXAF010000436.1 GCA_026992375.1 Anaerolineae bacterium | reverse complement strand
GGGGCGTCATGTGGGCATCGGTGTGGTGGCCTATGTGGAAGGCACCGGTATCGGGCCCTACGAAGGCGCCCGGGTGCAGGTGGAAAGCACGGGCAAGATCAATGTGTCCACCGGCGTGGGCACCCAGGGACAGGGGCACTTCACCTCCTTCGTGCAGGTGGTGGCCGAGCAACTGGGCGTCGATCCCTCCCTCATCCGTCTGGTCACGGGCGACACCGATCAATTCCACTGGGGCACTGGCACTTTCGCCAGCCGCGGCATGGTGGTGGCGGGCAACGCCATCAACAACGCAGCCGAGGCTGTGCGCAGGAAGATTCTGAACATGGCCAGCGAGCATCTGGGAGCGCCCGTCGAAGACCTGGAGCTGAAGGACGGCTTCGTCATCGATACGCGCCATCCTGAGTCGATGGTGGCGCTGAAGACCCTGGCCGTGTTGGCGAATCCCCTGCGCGGCGCGGTCAAGGCGGATGCGGAGCCGGGCCTGGAATCCACCGGGTATTTCGGGCCCGAAAGCGGAACCACGGCCAACGGCGTCCACGCCATGATCCTCGAAGTCGATCCAGAGACCATGATGATCAAAATCCTGCGCTATGTGGCTGCGCACGACTGCGGCACTATCATCAATCCGCTGATTGTGGATGGCCAGGTGCAGGGCGGCGTGGCCCAGGGCATCGGCAACGCTTACTACGAAAAGATGGTTTACGATGAAAACGGGCAGGTGCTCACCGCCTCCTTCGCGGATTACCTCATCCCCACCGCCATGGAAGTGCCGCACATCGAGCTGTGGCACCAGGAGACGCCCTCGCCGTTGAACAAGCTGGGCGTCAAAGGTGTGGGCGAGGCGGGCGCGATCCCGGTCGGGCCGCTCTTCGCCCAGGCCATCGAGAATGCTCTGGCGGATTACGATATCGAGATCACCGAAATCCCCCTCAGCCCCAACCGCTTGTTCGAGATTTTGGAGGAAGCGAAAGCGAAAGCCTGAGTCAACCACTCGATTGCAGGTAAAAAAAGACCCCGGAGGGCGTTCCTCCGGGGTTTCTTGTTTGTCGTCGTTTGCTCAGTTGAGTGAGGGTTCGGGCGATGCGGGGTGTTCCAGCGCCTGCTCGGGTTCAGGCCCGGACTCGCCCGCGGGGCGCAGGGCCGATTCCAGCACCTGCTCGATGCCCTCCACCAGCACGAAGTCCAGCTCCTGGCGGATGTCTTCGGGCAGGTCGTCCAGGTCGGCCTCGTTGCGCTGGGGCAGGATGGTGGTCTTCAGGCTCGCGCGATGCGCAGCCAGCACCTTCTGCTTGACGCCGCCGATGGGCAGCACCTGGCCTCGCAGGGTGATCTCGCCGGTCATGCCCACGTCGGCCCGCACCGGGCGATCCGTGAGCAGGCTGACCAGAGCAGTGACCATGGTCACGCCAGCGCTGGGTCCGTCCTTGGGGATCGCGCCCGCGGGGACGTGAATGTGGAAGTTATGGGTTTCGAACACGTCGGGATCAATGCCGAGAGCCTCAGCGTTGGACTGCACCCAACTGAAGGCGATGCGCACGGACTCCTCCATCACCTCGCCCAACTGGCCAGTGATGATGAGATTGCCTTTGCCCTTCATCCTGGTGGCCTCGACGAAGAGCACATCGCCGCCCACGGGCGTCCAGGCCAGGCCCGTGGCCACGCCCGGGCGTTCGGTGCGCAGGGCTGCATCGAAGAAGTAGCGCGGTTTGCCCAGGAATTCGCGCACCAGTTCGGGCGTGATCTCCATGCGCTGGACTTCACCCGCTGCGATCTTCACCGCCACCTTGCGGCACACCGAGCCGATCTCGCGCTCCAGGTTACGCACGCCCGCTTCGCGGGTGTAGTCGCGAATGATGGCGCGAATGGCCTCGTCGCTGAAGCTGATCTCATCCTTGCGCAGGCCGTTTACCCGACGCTGGCGGGGGATGAGATAGCCGTGGGCAATGTGCAGCTTCTCGTGCTCGGTGTAGCCCTCCAGCGCGATGATCTCCATCCGGTCCCGCAGAGGCGCGGGGATGGTATCCAGGGTGTTGGCGGTGGTGATGAAGATAACGTCGCTGAGGTCGAAATCCACGTCCAGATAGTGATCGCGGAACGCGTAGTTCTGCTGCGGATCCAGCACTTCCAGCAGGGCGGAGCTGGGATCGCCGCGCCAGTCCATGCCGATCTTGTCGATCTCATCCAGCATGAACACGGGGTTGCGGGTGCCCACCCGTTTGATGGCCTGGATGATGCGGCCGGGCATGGCGCCGATGTAGGTGCGGCGATGCCCGCGAATCTCGGCCTCGTCACGCATCCCGCCCAGGCTCATGCGGGTGAATTTGCGACCCAAAGCGCGGGCGATGCTCTTGCCCAGGCTGGTCTTGCCCACGCCGGGCGGGCCCTCAAAGCAGAGGATCGCGCCCATGGCCTCGTGCAGTTCGCCTTCATGACCTTCGGGCTCCTCGATGCCCCGCTCCTGCACCAGCTTGCGCACAGCCAGGAATTCCAGGATGCGATCCTTGACCTTCTGCAGGTCGTAGTGATCTTCATCCAGCACCTGGCGGGCGTGTTCGATGTCGAGATTGTCCTCGGTGAGCGCGTGCCAGGGCAGGTCCAGCAGCCAGTCGAGGTAGGTCTTGATGACCGAGTATTCCGCGGCCTGGGGTGGCATCTTCTCCATGCGCTTGAGTTCGCGCAGGGCTTCTTTCTCCGCCTCTTCGGGCAGCTCCGCCTCGGCGACGCGGCGGCGATATTCCTCGACCTCCGCTTCGGTCTCGTCCAGCTCGCCCAGCTCCCGGCGGATGGCTTCGAGCTGCTGGCGCAGGTAGTAATCTCGCTGGGCCTTGCTCATTTCCTCGGAGGCTTCCTCAGCGATCTGTTTGCGCAGGCTCAGAACTTCCTTCTGTTTGGTCAGGAAGCGCACCAGCAGACGCATCTTCTCGTTGATGCTGTCCGCCTCCAGAATCTGCTGGGCCTCTTCCACCTCCAGCGGGGTGTTGGAGGCGACGAGATACACCAGTTGGCGATTGTCCTTGATCTGTCGCAAGAACGCGCCGATGCCCTCGGGCAGATTGGGCAACATCTCGGCCACTTCCTCGGTGATATCAAGCAGACTGGCGCGCAACGCCTCGGCCTCTACGTCATCCTCGGCGATCTCGGGAGCGAGTTCGACCTGGGCCTTGAGATAGGGCTCGGTAGCGACCCATTCAGTGATTTTGATCCGCTCCAGGCCCTGGGCGATGACCTGCAACGAGCCGTCGTCGGCTTGCACCACCTTGTGGATGAGGGCCAAGACGCCCGTGCGGTAGATTTCCTCCGGGCCGGGCAGTTCGATGCCGGGGTCTTTCATGGCCACCAGGCCGATGATGCGGGAGCCGCGGCTGGCCTCCTCGATGAGCTTCACAGAGCGAGGGATGCCCACGGCCAGGGGCAGCACCGCCATGGGCATGGGCGTGATATTGCGCAGAGGAAGAATCGGCAGCTCGTCCTCGGTGAGACGGGCCAGATTCTCCTCGCTGATATCATTTTGTTGTGTGTTGATGATATCCTGGAACATGGGAGATAAACACCTCCGTTGTGAAATTAAGACTTAGTGGATGAGGTTGGCGCGAATCCGTCCCTGGCATCAAACGTCGGATTTGCTTGACGCCAGGCGGCTGATGAAGTTCTGCGCTAAAAAATAGCGCTAAAATGGTTAAACGTTTACAACCAACGCATCTTTTACCACTACTTCCATTTAACATCTCGAATGTATGTTCCCCATCAGCAAAGCGTTAGCGTTTCATTAGCGCAAGGTCTCTGCTAAGGCGGTTGGCCCTAATCGTCCTTTTTTGCCACGAGAATACGACGGAAACGGAGACACGAAGTCATTCAAAAAAGATTTTATCCGTGTTTCCTCCTATCTGTGTCGAATGAACAGGGCTACGTGAGCAGTTACAACGCACGTCTCAAGCGTGGCAGGTCATTTCGTCATGGTAACTAGGCGCACGCCCGCCCGATGAAGCTGTCTGAAGCCAGCTCCCTGGCAGAGTTGGCCTTGCACCGCCGGAACATTCGTTACAATAGCGCCCGAGAGGATATCGACGCCCTGGCCATACAGCGATGGATGCAGCGGCGTGCTGGGCCCCATGAGCAGGGTCAGGGCATCAGGACGACGCAACGAGAGCAGACCAGCCAGGGTCTGATTGAGAATGGTGACGCTGGTGATGGCCAGGACATCGGCCTGAGGAACCCAGCGAGGCGCCTGGTCCGCGGGCGCGTCATCTCCGCGTGGCTCCAGCTCGAGGACGATAAGCCGTCCCACCCGTTTGCGTAGCCGCTGCGTGAAGGGGAAATGCCCCACCATGACCACGGTTTTTCCCGCGCCCGCCTGAGCGATGACCTCCTCTGCATTGACATCTTGCCACGCCGTTGCCTGGCGGGGGAGCAGGGCGTTGATGGCCGCCAGGCCCGCGCTCCGTTCCACGGGGCTGGGAGAGTGAAGCAGCCCTGCCAGGGCTTGCGCTGGCATGTCCTGCAGATGACCAGGATGTCGGACGTCGGGCCAATCGCGGTGATGATGCCCTTCGCCGGGCATGGTGGTCGCCAGGCCCGCCCGACGCTCGTTACGGACGCGGGCCGTCACCATCGTCCAGCGCAGGCCGATCTTCACGTCTTCAATGACGCCTGCTTCCGTGGCGCCGATTAGCTGATCGAAAAGCGATTCCATCATGTTTTTGTCCATTTTTGCCAATTGTGAGAGGCGTTGCGTCAGGTTCAAGTAAAAAAGACAACCGTATGATACACGCCAGCCTTTCCGGTGAGGAAGTCGCCGAGCCACATGTCCGACACACTTGGAACAAACGTTGACTTAACGCATTGCTTGGGCTATTTCAGAACGTGAGGAGACGCGGTCATGGCTTATTGTAAGTGCATCGAACATTGAACTGGCCCCGCAGGGGCGATGTCTTTTGCCGGGAGAGTTTATCCCCCGGCGTTGGTTGCGTTGCAGTTTCTTCAACCGAAATAGATTTTACCAATGTTTCCTTCTATTCGTGTATACGTGTCAAGTGAACAGGGCTACGTGACACTGTAACAGGTTAGTCGGTTGTTTCATTTCCACTCCAAATCTCACCCTTTTCTTCCTCCGTGCGCTCTGTGTCTCCGTGTTGAAGTTTTTTTAGTACAGCCATTCCACTTATCGTCTGTTATTATTCGAAATTGACTAAATTGACGTGTTTAATCGGGGCGCAACATGGTTGTCTGAGCAATTGCTTCAATAATCCGATGAATTCCTCACAACCGTCGAGACGAAAATTCCTCCGCGAGGTGCGTCTACTCTGCTCGGTTATGCTATAATGGCGGGTGTAATTTTACACTTGATCATTATCCACGTTCATGGAGATAAAGAAAATGACAAACCAGTTTGACTATGACGTCCTGGTTCTGGGCGGCGGGCCCGGCGGCTATGTGGCCGCGATCCGCTCCGCCCAATTGGGCTTGAAAACCGCTGTGGTCGAGAAGGAAAATCTGGGCGGCATCTGCCTGAACTGGGGGTGCATTCCCACCAAGGCGTTGATCCGCAACGCCGACATCGTGCATCTGCTGGGCAGGGGCAAGGAGTTCGGCTTCAAGTTCGAAAATCTTGAGTTGGATTACAAGACCGCGGTGAAACGCAGTCGTCAGGTCTCCAGTCGGCTGGTGAAGGGCGTCGGTTTTCTGATGCGAAAGAACAACATCACGGTCATCAAAGGCTTTGGCAGGCTCACTGGCCCGCATTCGCTGGATGTGGACGGCAAGACTGTGACCGCGGCCAACATCGTCGTGGCCACGGGCGCCCGCCCGGCGCTGCTGCCGGGCATGGAGGTGGATGGCAAGCGCATCGTCACCTATCGCCAGGCCATCGTGCAGGATGAGCTGCCCGAGAGCATCGTCATCGTCGGGGCCGGGCCTATCGGCATGGAGTTCGCCTATGTATACAACTCGTATGGCGTCAAGGTGACGGTGGTGGAGATGCTGCCCCACATCTTGCCCAACGAGGAGCCCGAGGTGGCCCAGGTGGTCGCCAAGAGCTTCCACAAACAGGGCATTCGCCTGTTGGCTGCGACCCGCACCGAAGGCATCGAGGTGACCGATGCGGGCGTGAAGGTGCGGGTGAGAGACCTGGCCAGCGGCAAGGAGGAGACTATCGAGACGGCTCAGGTGCTGGTGGCCATTGGCGTCAAACCCAACAGCCAGGGCATTGGTCTTGAGGCCGCGGGTGTGCAGGTGGACGAGCGGGGCTGGGTGCCCGTCGATGACGTGATGCGCACCAATGTGCCCCACATTTATGCTGTGGGCGATCTCAACGGCAAGATGCCCCTGGCTCATGTCGCACACGCCCAGGGCATTATCGCAGCCGAAGCCATCGCCGGGGCGGAGACTGTGCCCATCAGCGATTACAGCAACATGCCGCGCTGCACCTACTGCCATCCGCAGGTGGCCAGCCTGGGGCTCACCGAGGCCCAGGCCAAAGAGCAGGGCTACGAGATCAAGACCGGCAGCTTTCCCTTCCAGGCCAATGGCAAGGCGCTGGGCCTGGGCGAGAAGGAAGGCTTCGTCAAGATCATCATGGACGCCAGGTATCACGAGATTCTGGGCGTGCACATGGTTGGGCCCGAGATGACCGAGTTGCTGCCCGAGCTGAGTCTGGCCCGGATGCTGGAGCTGACGCCCGAGGAGATCGCGCGCAACGTCCACGCCCATCCCACCCTGTCGGAAGCGATTATGGAAGCGGCCCACGCCGTGATGGGCGCGCCGATCCACATTTGATAACTGTTCTTCATTGATTGTTGAGCGTTGATTATGACTTCCATTCCCGTTATTCATTTCGGTCTTGGCCCTATTGGCCAGGCCATTGGCAAGACAGTGGCCGACGAGCCGCGGCTGATTTCGGTGGGTGCGGTGGATATCGATCCCCACCTGCAGCATCACAAACTACACGAAATCTGCGATGCTGAGCTGCCTGAGCTGCCCATCGTGGGCTCGCTGGCCGATGTCAACGCGCCCGAAGGCGCGGTGCTGCTGCAGGCCACCGTCTCGAAGCTGCCTCAGGCCCGGGATCAGCTCATTGAGGCCATCGCCCGCGGCTACAACGTGGTCTCCACCTGCGAGGAGCTGGTATGGCCCTGGGATGATCAGCCGGAACTGGCCCGCGAGCTGGACGAGGCCGCCAAAAAGGCGGGCGTCACCATCCTGGGCGTGGGCGTCAACCCGGGCATGGTCATGGACACGCTGCCCGCGCTCGTCGCCCGCATCACCAGCGGCATCGACGCTGTGTATGTGGCCCGCTACGTGGACGTGCTGGAGCGCCGCATCCCCCTGCAAGAGAAAATGGGCCTGGGCAAAGACCTCGCCTGGGTGCAGGAGCAGCTTGACCAGGGTCAGATCGGCCATGTGGGCCTGAGGTCCAGCCTGCAGATGCTGGCCGCGGGCCTGGGCTGGGAGCTGGATGTAGTCAGCGTCGAAAGCAAGCCCATCGTAGGCGCCGAGTCCATGGATTCGGGCGTGGGGTGGATCGAGCCGGGCCAGTGCATCGGCATTCGGCAGAAGGCTGTGGGCTACATCGCTGGCTCGCCCCGCATCACCCTTGAGCTGATCATGGAGGCCGGGGTGGCAGGCGGTAGCCGGGATGAGACCATCATCGATGGCGACCAGGCGCTGCACATGAAGCTGACCGGCGTCCACGGCGACAAGGCCACCGCCGCGCTCATCGTCAACCAGGCCCTGCATGTTCCCGCCATGCCACCGGGCCTGCAAACCATGCTCTCCGCACCCCTTTTGCCGAGATTGAATTAGATATTGGATATTGGGATATTTGGTATTTGGGGATCTATCCAGCAAAGGCATCGGGCCAATACCCAATCCCCGATCCCCGATCCCACTCACCACACCTTTTGCAAATTATCCACCCGTCACATGTCCGAAATCTCTCACCCCCTCCCCATCGAACTCGACCCCAACCCGCCCAAGCATGACTGGAGCAAGCCCCAGCTCACCCGCGGGCGGCGGCCCGACTGGCTGCGGGTCACATCGCCCCACGGCGAGACCTTCTTCGAGGTCAACCATCTCATCCGCGCCGAGGGGCTGCATACGGTGTGCGAGGAAGCCGGCTGCCCGAATCTTGGCGAATGCTGGGGCCGCGGCACAGCCACCTTCCTGCTGTTGGGCGACACCTGCACCCGCTCTTGCGGCTTCTGCAAGATCAAGGTTGGGCGGCCCGAGAAGGTGGACATCGCCGAGCCCATCCGCGTGGCCCGCTCGGTGCAGGAGATGAACTTGCGCCACGCGGTGCTGACCTCGGTCAATCGCGATGAATTGCCCGACGGCGGCGCCTTCATCTTCGCGGCCACCATCCGCAAAATTCGCGAGTTTCAGCCCGGTTGCACCATCGAGGTGCTCATCCCCGATTTTCAGGGCGATGACGCGGCCCTGTGGACGGTGATGCGGGAGAAGCCCGAGATCCTGAATCACAACGTGGAGACCGTGCCCCGGCTCTATCGCCGCGTGCGGCCCCAGGCGAAATATCCTCGCTCGCTGCAGGTGCTACGCCGGGCCAAGGAGATGGACCCTAACACGTTGACCAAGTCGGGCCTGATGGTGGGCCTGGGCGAGCGCTGGGAGGAGGTGATCCAGGTGATGAAAGACCTGCGTGAGATGGATGTGGATATCCTCACCATCGGCCAGTATCTGCAGCCCACCCGTTATCATCTCCCCATCGAAAAATACTGGCATCCCGATGAGTTCAAGGAGCTGCGCCGCATCGGCGAGGAGGAGCTGGGCTTCCGCTGGGTCGAATCGGGCCCGTTGGTGCGTTCCTCTTATCACGCCGATGGTCAGGCGCGGCTCATTACGCGCAACGACATCCCTGCGCCCGCACTGATTTGACAATCGCCTTGATTTTGGATAGGATGCGCCACGCTGTACATGATGACCTCCTGGCGCGACGCCGTCGTCGCCCAACGATGGCGTCAGAGAGGGCGGACCGACCTGCATCGCGAATGTGGGCTCAGTCCGCCCTCTTTTTCTTGGGAGGGCGGCTGTGGCGCTAATATCCGATGTTCGATAGGCCTCATTGGAAAATAATCTGCGGAGAGCGACCTCTCGGCTTTCCGTTCAATCATGCCCGAATCAATGATTGATGATTAAAGGGGAAATCACGTTGATTCCACCTTTGATCCTTGTTCATTGATCATTGAGTGCCGTCAGTGGTATGATGCCGGACATAAACAACAACTTTTTTATTTCCAATGACGTCTGGTTCATGGCTTCCCTCCGCTTTCCATTCCGGACAAATTATCATGATCGATTATCGTTCCCTTGCAAACGCCCTTTCTGCTTCCATCATCGCCTGGCGGCGGGATTTTCATCAGCATCCCGAACTGGGATTTCAGGAGTTCCGCACTGCTGGCATCGTGGCCGAGCATCTGAACGCGCTGGGCGTCGAGACCAGCACCGGCGTGGGGAAAACGGGCGTGGTGGGGATCATCGAAGGCGCCCGGCCCGGGCCCACCGTGCTCCTGCGCTTCGATATGGACGCGCTGCCCGTGACCGAGGAGACTGGCCTGCCCTTCGCCAGCCAGCATCCGGGGCTGATGCACGCCTGCGGCCATGACGGACACACCGCCATCGGCATGGGGGTGGCCCAATTACTGGTCGAGACCCGAGAGCAATGGGCCGGGCGAATCAAGCTGCTGTTTCAACCGGCAGAGGAGGGCCTGGGCGGCGCTGCGGCCACGGTGCGAGATGGCGTCCTGGAAAATCCCAAACCGGACGCGGCTTTCGCCCTGCATTTGTGGAATCAGATTCCTTCCGGGCAGTTTGTGGTGCAAGAAGGGCCTTTTATGGCCGCGGCCGATAGTTTCGAGATCAGCATCATCGGCCGGGGCGGGCATGGCGCTGTGCCCGAAGACACCATCGATGCGGTGCTGGTGGGCGCAGAGGCCGTCAACGCACTGCAAACCATCATCAGCCGCAATGTCTCGCCCCACGAGACTGCGGTGCTCACTATCGGCAGCTTTCGGGCGGGGCAGGCCTTCAACGTCATCGCCGAGCGGGCGGTGTTGCGGGGCACCATCCGCACTTTCGATCCGACGGTGCGGGCGCTCATCATCCGCCGCATTCGGGAGATTTTGACCGGAGTCACGCAGGCCCACGGCGCATCGTTCATCTTTGATCTGAAGGATGATGAGTACACCCCCGCGGTTATCAATGATCTCGACATGGCCGACATCGCCCGGGAAGCCGCCCGCCAGGTGTTATCCCCGGAGCAGATCACGCAAATCCGGCCGCTTATGGTGTCGGAAGACATGTCGGAGATTCTCAACCGCGTCCCCGGCTGCTATGTGCTGCTGGGCGCTGAGCCGGAGGGCGGCGCGCGCGGGCCGCACCACAATCCCAAATTCGATATCAACGAAGATGCGTTGCCTCTGGCCGCGGCCATCATGGCAAACATCGCCACTACATATACCGAGCGCGGCTCAGCCGCCGCCAATGGATGATCGACCGGGAACTTCTGGGTGTTTCGCGGCGTAGGATAGAATGAACGCCTGTCCAATTGCCTCATTCTGAACATCACACATCATCATGCCCTGGTTTCTCATCGAGCCCTCTGGCTATCGATATCCTATCAGCGAAAATGAAGAGGATGGCCTGAGCATTGGCCGCACGCCCGATAACGACGTCATCCTCAGCGATCCCGGCGTTTCCAGACATCACGCCTACATTCGCGTGCGGGGTCAGGAAGCGTGGCTATACGATCGGAACAGCGCCAATGGCGTCTGGCTCAATAGCGAGCGGATCGATGCGCCGCGTTTGATGAAGCATGGGGATGTCATCCAGGTGGGGAGCACCCAGTTGCGAATGATGTACGCTCCGCCCGAGCCTCCTCCCGCGTCCCCGACGACGCCCGCCGCGCCCGTCCGCAAAAAGTCATCCGCCACGCCTTATGTGGTGCTGGGCGCGCTCCTTGGGTTGTTGGGTTTGGCTTCTGTGGGATTGGCCGTGCTGACTGGATTCACCCGGACTTCTACGCCCACTCTCGCCTCGTCTCCCTACGTCCGTTACGCAGACGCTATTCGGGCGACAGTGTTTGTGTTGACGCCGGTGGGGGATACGCCTGACGGTCGGGCGGGCACGGGCGTCATCCTCACTGAGAAGGGGCGCATTCTCACCGCTTACAGCGTGGTGATCAATCCTGTTACAGGGCGCCCTTACAATCGCAGCAATCAGGTGATGGTGGGGGTCAGGCCCGCCAAAGGCGGCCAAACGGGCAACCTCGTCTGGTATCTGGCCCATGTGGTGCGGGCGGATCGTCAGCGCGATATGGCAG
>JALXAF010000435.1 GCA_026992375.1 Anaerolineae bacterium | reverse complement strand
GCCCATGCCCCCGGCCCGATTCCAGGCCCGGCAGCTCGTCGAATCCCTGCGGGTGGGCGTGGCGCCGCCTCAGCATGTGCGGGAGCTCACCATCGGGCTCAAGAAAGAGCGGGCCAGCCTGCAGGAGGGGCTGAATCAGGCCCACAAAGAAGGGGGCGCGGTGCGGGCCGTGCTGGGTGAATACGGCTACGGCAAGACCCACCTCATCGAGCTGACCACCCAAGAGGCTCTGGATCGGGGCTTTTTGGCCGCCGTCTCCAGCCTCGATCTACAGGAATTGCCGCCCCACCGCTCCTTCGACATCTACGCCAGCCTGATGCGCAACCTGCGCTATCCCGATACGGACGAGCGGGGCGTGGGGCCGCTGTTCGAGCGGGCCGCGGCTACCCCCGCCATCCTGGAGCGCTTGCGCGAGCTCTCGCTGGTGGAAAACGATCCCCTGGTCGTGGGCCTGCAGGCCATCCGCAGCACCGCGTCGACCCGGCAGCGCAAAGCCTGGCTGCAGTGGTTGATGGGCGGGCGTCGGGTCAAACGCATGAATCCCGCCACGCCCCGCGGCATCCGCTTCCCCAGCATCTATCGGGTGGGACACAACGCCCGGCAGATGGCGTATCTGCTCAGCGGCGTCAGCGTGCTGGCCCGCCTGAACGGGTACAGCGGCCTGGCCATCATGCTGGACGAAGCCGAGAGCTACTCATTGCTGCGTCCTTATCAGCGCCCCAAAGCCAGCCTCTTTTTCAGCGCCGTCATCTACGCGTCCCTGCAAGAGCGCCAGTCCCGCATCCGCGAAGCGGATTTCCCCCAACATCGCTGGCGCGAATACCCGCTCGCCTACGCCGATCGCCAGGCCCTCTTCTTCCTGTTCACCGTCACCCACAGCGATCAGCGCATGCCCTTGCACGACTGGCTGGATGACGACCAGATTTTGACGCTGGACCCCCATCACACGCCCCAGGAGATCGGGCAATTCATGGAGCGGGTCATGGATTATCACGCCCAGGCCTACGCCTACGATGCGGCGCAGCGTCAGCGTCAGATCAGGCGGGGCGCGGCGGAGATCATGGCGCTGGGCATGCGCAACGGGCGGCTGGGCATCCGCCACCTGGTGCGCCTCGCCATCGAATTGTACGACCTGCTCTATCTTTATCCCGACTACGCGCCCGCCCAGATTTTGGATGAATTGCGCAGACAGATCGCCGTCTAAAGACCGTGCCACCGCATGAGACAGATTCCGCCGCCGAGTTACGCGCCCGATTGCGCCGCACCTGGCCCGCGTTCTTTCTGCGGCATGGCAGCTTCACCCCGGTGCAGCGGCGGGCGATTCCTCTGGTTCTGGATGGACAGAACGTTCTAATCATCGCGGCGACGGCTTCGGGCAAGACCGAGGCGGCTCTGGCGCCTCTGCTGGAAAAGCATCTGGTGGGGAAAAAACGCCAACCTGCGGGGATCGGCATCCTCTATCTTTCGCCCACCAGGGCCCTGGTGCGGGATTTATACGAGCGCCTGAAAGAGCCCCTGGCCCTGCTGCGCATCACCCTGGGCATGAAGAGCGGGGACACCGGCCCGGTTTCGGCCACGCGTCCGCCCGCGGTGCTCATCACCACGCCCGAATCCACCGATTCGCTCCTCACCCGAGCGCCTCAGGTCCTGGCCGATCTGCAAGCCGTGGTGCTCGATGAGATTCACCTCTTCGACCGCAGCCCTCGCGGCGATCATCTGCAATGTCTGCTGCGCCGCATCGAAACCGTCCGGCGTTATCGGCAGAAGGAGCTGGGATTTCAGCGCTTCAGGCCCGTGCAGCGCGTGGCGCTTTCGGCCACCGTGCCCGATCCCGCGGGCGTGGCGCAGCGTTATCTCGCCGACGACCTGAGCAAGACGGCCATCGTCGAGGCGGGCGGGGGCCGGGCGTTGCTGGTGGATGTGCAGCCTGTCGCCGGGCTGGAGGATGTGGTGCGAGTCCTGACAAGACGGGCCGCGGGCCGGGCGTCTGCGCGCAAATCCCTCCTCTTTTGCAACACCCGCAGCGAGGTGGAGCAAACCGCCGCGTTCCTGCGCGACCATCTCCCCTACGACGCGGCCATCTTCGTCCACTACTCCAATCTGGACCCGGCCATGCGCAAGCAGGTGGAGGAGGATTTCGCCCAGGCCAATGTCGCCATCTGCGTCAGCAGCTCCACCCTGGAACTGGGCATCGACATCGGCAGCGTGGACGATGTGATCTTGCTGGGCCCGCCGCCCACCATGACCTCTTTCCTGCAGCGCATCGGACGCGGGGGACGGCGCACCGGCGTAACCCGGGGCGCGGCCCTGGTGCGCACGCCCCTGGAGGCGGTTCGTTTTCGGGCCATGCTCGATCTGGCCCGGCGCGGCAAACTGCTTCCCGACCATCTGACCCAGCCCCCGCCGGCCGCGCCCTTCCGCCCCTCAGTGCTGGTGCAACAGACCTTCAGCATCCTCAAGCAGAGCCCAACGGGCGCGCTGCGTCTGGCCGACCTGCGGCGGGTGGCTCCGCCCGATTTCCCCGAAGAACAGCTTCGCCGCATTCTCGATCATCTCACCCGCGAGGAATATCTGCGGCCCGGGCGTCTGGGCGAATGGCGGCCCGGCCCTGCGCTAACGGAGCTGCTGGACGCGCACGAGATCTACAGCAACATCGGCGCAGGCCCGCGCAACATCCTCATCCTCGACGCCTACACCGGCCGCATCCTGGCCCGCACCGATCGCCCCCGCTTTCGCGGCGAGGCGCTGCTTATGGGCGGGCGGCCCGTGGAAGTCGCGTGGCGCGATCGCTATCGCATCGCGGTGCGTCCCGACGACCGGGCCCTGGCCGATGACGCCCTCTCCTTCCTGGCCAGCCCCATGTCATTGCCCCTGGAAATCGGGCAGGCCGTGGCCCTGCACCTGGGGTTGCAGCCCGGGGAGATGGCCTTGTTGCACGACGAGGAGGGGGGCGTCCTCTTCCACTTCTGGGGCGATCTCTACGGCGCGCTGCTGGCGGGCCTGCTGCGGGCTCATTTCCAGGGCCTGGGCGAGATGGGCCCGGTGACCCGGCTGAACGAACACGCGCTGAGCTTGCCGCGGCCCCTGCATCATCTTCCTCCCTGGAGCGAGACGCAGCTTCGGCGGCAATTGGCGCTGCTTCACGCCCGGTTGGAGGAGCATCTGCAACTGGGGCGATTCCACGCCCTCCTCCCGCCCGAGCTCGCCTACGAGACCGTTCTGGCCCACTGCGATCTCCCCCGGTTTCAACGCCTCCACCAATCGAGCGGGATTATCCTCCCCGAGGCGGGCCTGCGCCGGGCGTTGCGTGAATTGCTGTGAAAATAAAATGGGTGCGTCCTTTTTCGGTTGAAGCGTTTGCCACGTCCGCCCGGCGATGAAGTCGCCGGGCTACAAAACAGCGCCGGATAAATCCGGCTAGCCCCGCAGGGGCGCTGTTTCTAGCCGGGGGACTTCA
>JALXAF010000434.1 GCA_026992375.1 Anaerolineae bacterium | reverse complement strand
CAGATTACAGCACGGCCAATGTGCGCTCCTATTCTTCCGTCAGCCAGAACGTCTTTCTCGATCCGCATGGCAGTGCCACCGCCACGCTGTCATTCTGGTACTATCCCCTCTCCGACATGGAGCCCGGAGACAACCAGGAACTCATCTTGTTGGACGCCCGCACAGGCCGCACCATCAAGGTGCTGTGGCGCGTCAACGAGAATTATCGAACCTGGCTGCACAAGGAGAACATCGACCTCACCCATTATCTGGGCCGCAATGTCACCATTTATTTCAATGTCTTCAACAATGGCGGCGCCGGACGGGCGGCCATGTATGTGGACGCGGTCTCGTTGAAGTTGTGCGGGCCCGCGCCGACGCCCATGCCGGTGCAGCCCACTACGCCAGCCCCGGAGCAAACCCTCCTGCCAACGCCAGCTCAGCCGACGGCGACGCCGACCCCGTCCCAGCAGCCAACCGAGACTCCACCTCAACAGCCCACCGTTCAGCCTACTGCGATGCCCACCGCTCTCTTCGTCTCGCCCGTCGACACGGCTACACCCGTGAGGACTGTCCCGCCTGCAGCCGTTTTGCCGCCGACGACGCCCACCCCGGGCCCCCAGCAGCCCCTGGCCGCCCCTACGTCAATGCCGACGCCGGAACCGCCTCACACCTTCTGGCAGATCGCTCTCAGCGGGCTCTGGTACATCCTCATCTTCTTCATCATCATTCTGATCCTCGTCATCGCTTTTCTGATGATTCGTCTGCTGTGGGGGCGGACGAACGAATCGGAAGAGGAAGAGGCCGAGACGCCGCCCGAAGCGGATGCCAGCGTTCCCGCCCCGCCAACAGAGGTAATCGAAAACGCCGACGTTGATGAAAAGCCACCTCCCCCGCCCGAAGGAGAATAATCACATCACCAGCGCTTTCCAGCCCGCTATCACCCGATAGCGGGCTTTTTTGCAATACGCAGCCGATTTTACAAATTCAGATGCGTTCATAAAACTTTTCTAACAATTGAAAGAGATGATAGAGGAGAAGCTGCTCAATCCCACTCAATTTGTGAGGTGAACCATGAAAAAACACAGCAAACTCCTCCTCGGCGCTTTGGTCGTCGTTCTGGCAATGGCCGTTGTTCCTGCGGCGGCTTTCGCCCAGAGCGGCTCGGAAGCGCCCCCCAGCCCCGCCCAAGCGCTGCTAAAGGCCCTGACCGACACTGCAGCCCAGACCCTGAACATGTCTCCCGAATCATTCATCCAGGCCATGAGGTCGGGCCAGACGCCCGCCGAGCTGGCGCAAGAGGCTGGCGTCTCGACAGAGGAGCTGGCTGCGGCCATGCAAGAAACCTGGAACGCCCAGGGCGAGGTCTTCATCGGCAAGTTCATCGAGAATGGTCTTCCGCCAAAGTACGGACGAAGGCATCATTTCAGGACTATTCGACGATGGACCAAGACCGCAGCCGAGACACTGGAGATGCCTACGCGGGCGTTCGTGAAAGAACTGCGTTCGGGGCAAACGCCCGCCCAGATCGCCGAAGCGCACGGCAGCTCGGGCCAGGCTGTCACCGAGGCTATCGTGGCTGCCGAGAAAGCTCGCCTGGATAAGGCGGTTGCCGAAGGCAAATTGACGCAGGAAAAGGCCGATGAAATCCTGGCCCGCGTCACCGAAGCCGCTGTCCAATGGGTGGAGAACGGCAGGCCCAAACCCCCGCGCGGTCATTGATCCCCTCGTCATGCGCGGAGGCCCCGGGTGTTTCAGCATCCGGGGCCTTTGCGCGCCCGTTATCCGCTATTAACCTGCCCTTCATCTGCACTCCCCAAAATCCAGGAACCGTTACGACCGATTTGACGTATCTATGATAGAATAACTGGCGGCCCCGACGTAAATTCCCAGGCGCACTGCTGGTTCCTCATCTCAGCTTTCTGCATCTGCGTCGGACAATCAAATAGAACGCCAACGGCCTCTGTTCCGAGCGCCGATCTCAAAAAAGGCATGGTTCAGATCATTCATCCGGTATCTTTATAATTTCAGGTGGTCAACGTCTGACAAAAGCGCGTCAAACGGCAAAGTGTGCGAAAAGGCTCTTTTTGACGTATGACGTTTGACGGAAAAATTGTAAAGATCGTTTTGAAAGAGAATGAACCATGCTCAAAAAAAGAGTTTTACATAGCTATGTTTGGTCTACATCTTCCAACCTTTGCAATTTTTGCAGTCATCCCTGTCCTTGGATTTCTGGTTTTCATCCATGAATTGGGTCACTTTTTGGCCGCCCGCTGGATGGGCGTGCGCGTGCTGGAATTCGGTTTTGGCTATCCCCCGCGTCTGATCAAATTATTCGAGCGTAACGGGGTAGAATACACCCTCAACTGGATACCTTTCGGCGGCTTCGTGCGCATGGCGGGCGAAGATGGTGATGACGAGGACCCTCATGCGTTGCCCAATGTGGCCCCCTGGCGGCGCATCGTGGTCATGGTAGCGGGCCCATTTATGAACCTGGTCGCGGCTGTGGCCATCTTCGCCATCGTGTTCATGGGCGGCGTGCCTGATGTCGATAGCGTTCCCGTCAGAATCGTGGAAGTTGCGCCCGGAGGCCCCGCAGACCAGGCCGGAATCCAGCCGGGCGATGTCATTCTCACTATCGACGGTCAAAAAGTCACCGGTCTTGCCAACGTCAAGGCCGCCATCGACGCAAATGCAGGCAAGGAGATAGCGATCACCTTGCAGCGGGGCGATGAGGTGGTTAGCGTCACCTTGCGCCCGCGTTTGCCCGAAGAAAGACCCGAGGGACAAGGCGCAACCGGCGTGAGGATCGAACCCACAGTTCCGCCCTCGGATATCGCGATCGATCACTACGGCCCCGGTCGGGCGTTCATCCTCGGCATCCAACAAACCTGGAAGACGTCTGTGTTGATAATCGCGGGCCTGGCGGCGCTCATTCGCGGACTGATTTCGCCCAGCGCGCCCATGCCCGCGGGCGGCGTCGGCGGCCCTGTGGCCATTGGCCGCATGACCGCAGAATTCGCCAAAGAGGGCCTGCTGACCCTGCTCAACTGGACCGCCTTGCTCAGCGTGATGTTGGCCATCTTCAATCTGCTCCCCATCCCCGCGCTGGATGGCGGGCGCATCATGTTCGCCCTGGCCGAGATGATCAGCCGCCGCCGCATCCCCCCGGAAAAAGAGGCGCTGGTTCACATCACCGGATTCATTTTGCTCGTAGGCCTCATGGTCATCGTCACCTTCATGGATATCAGCAACTGGATTGCGGGCAAACCGCCAATTCCGGGCGGTTAAAATCCGCTTTGAAAATATATCTCACGCAAAGACGCCAAGGCACAAAGGGAAAAAGAGGCAAAGGAGCCTTGGCGGCTTTTGCGCCTTTGCGTGAGGTCTTCATCCGTATCCGCGTTATCAGCGGCGAATTGTAACTGCTAAGGTAGTCTGTCTGTTTTCGGTGGCTTGGCTTCTGCTGCGGCAGGCCCCCCC
>JALXAF010000433.1:3895-11367 GCA_026992375.1 Anaerolineae bacterium | reverse complement strand
CTACATCGTCTTTCGCGATCCCAAGCTGGCGGTGGGCGCGCTCATCGTGGATGAGGGCCGGGTGCTGCTGGTGCGCCGGGGCGTGATCCCGCGCAAGACCTTTTGGGCCATGCCCTCGGGTTTTGTGGAATATGACGAGCAGCCCCGCCCGGCCCTGGCCCGGGAGATCCGCGAGGAGACGGGCCTGGAGGCGGAGATCGGGCGAGTGCTGGAGGTTTTCCCCATCTCTGATCCCAACAAAAAGGGCGTCTTCCTCCTCTTCGAGGCCCGCGTCACCGGCGGCGACATGCAGGCGGGCGATGACGCCATGGACGTGCGCTGGTTTCCCATCGATGCAATTCCCTGGGACGAAGTGGCCTTTCCCCAATTGCGCGAAGCGCTCTCAATGGTCAAGTGAGCATTATGATGGAAAAAATCACCCTCACGCTGGCGGATAGCCCCGCGCGGGCCCCGCACACAACCTACGAAGTCGTCGATGATCAGGCGGTCATCATCAATCTGAACGCCGGAACCTATGTGACGCTGAACGAAACGGGCAGTTTTCTGTGGGATCGGCTGGACGGTGAGACCTCGTTGGCCGACATCGCCCAGGCGCTAGCGGATGATTACGCCATCTCGCCCGAGATCACCCGACCTGACGTGCTGGCCCTGGCGCAAGCGCTGTTGCAAGAGGGACTGATTGCGACATGAAATTTTTGGGGCTTCCTCTCAATCGCGGTTGCCAATCGCGAGCGCGTCCGCTAGAATAATAGACATCATTGGAAATAACCTGCTGCGAGCGCTCTCCCACGATTTCTGCTTAACCGTGCCCGAATCAATGATCAATGATTGATGATTAAAGTGCGAACTACGTTGATTTTGCCTTTAATCATTGATCATTAATCTTTGAGCTTTCTTGTCCCCCTTCCCCCACCCCCATGAAACGACAAATGAAAACGCGCATTCTCATCCTTGTCATCTTCCTGGCGGCCGCGTTCGCCATGACGTCCCCCCTGACGGCCCGAGCGGATAACGAGCCTGTCATCCACTCAGTGCAACGCGGCGAAACCCTTGTCACCATCGCCAGACAATATGGCGTAACCGTGGCGGATTTGATGCGCATGAACAACCTGCGCTACGCCAATCGCATCTATGTGGGCCAACGCCTGATGGTGAAACCGGGGCGTTCTTCGCATGATGACGGCGTATATGTGGTGCGCAAGAGGGATACGCTGCTGAAGATCGCACAGCGAAACGGCGTCAGCGTGGCCGCCATCCAGCAGGCCAATGGGATGCGGGGCAGCATCATCTACGTGGGGCAGCGGTTGAAAATTCCAAAGAACAACGCTTCGGCGGGCGGCGGACAGGCCACGCCCATTGTGCATGTGGTGCGCCGCGGCGAAACTCTGGCGCAGATCGCACAGCGATACGGCGTGTCGGCCTCGCAGATCGCCAAACTGAACGGCATCGAAGACGCCTCGCTGATCCGGGTGGGCCAGAAGCTGCTCATCTCGGGCGATCCCAATGCGATCAAAAAACAGAAACCCCGAGGCGAAAAGAAATTCGTGGTCGATATCTCGGAGCAGCGATGCTGGCGCTATGAAGGCGACAAGCTGCTGAACGCCTGGCGCTGCTCCACCGGACGTCGCAATTCCACCAAGCCCGGGCGTTTTCGGGTGCAGAGCAAATTGCGCAAGGCCTACGGCTCCACCTGGAATATCTGGATGCCATGGTGGTTGGGAATTTACTGGTCTGGCCCCGTAGAAAACGGCATTCATGGGCTGCCCTGGGATGCAAAGACCGGCGGGCGCACCTGGGCGGGCCTGGTGGGCACGCCTATCACTTATGGATGCGTCATGCTGAACGACCAAAACGCCAAGACCTTGTGGCAATGGGCGGATATCGGCACGACTGTGATCATCAAGCGCTGACGCGTTTGGCCCCCATTCGCGTCCCTCCCTCGATTTGACGCAAGATGGGGAAAGTGGTGTAGAATGAACACAAATTCATATTGATTTTCCGCCCGCACCATCCAGGGAGGTTGGCCATGCCTTTGTTCAATGAAGAACAACTCCAACGACTGCGCCAGACGCTGAAACGCTGGTCGGACACCACTTTGAAAGAGACTTTGGCGAAACGCCCGGAGCGGATGAAGAAATTTATGACCACTTCCTCCGTGCCCGTGAATCGCCTCTACACGCCGCTGGATATCAAAGAGATGGACTACGAGCGGGATTTGGGGATGCCCGGAGAGTTCCCTTACACCCGGGGCGTGCACAGCACCATGTATCGAGGCAGGCTGTGGACCATGCGCATGTTCGCCGGGTTCGGCACGGCCGAGGAGACCAATCAGCGCTTCAAATATCTGCTGGAACAGGGCCAGACGGGCCTTTCGGTGGCCTTCGACATGCCCACCCTCTACGGCTACGACACCGACGCGCCCGAAGCCATCGGCGAATTCGGCAAATGCGGCGTGGCCGTTTCCTCCCTGGCGGATATGGAAGTGCTGTTCGACGGCATTCCCATGGGCGATGTCAGCACCTCCATGACCATCAACTCGCCCGCGGCCATCATCTGGGCCATGTACATCGTGGCTGCAGAAAAGCAGGGTTATGATCGGCGCAACCTGCGGGGCACCATCCAGAACGACATCCTCAAAGAATTCATCGCCCAAAAGGAGTTCATCTTCCCGCCCGAGCCCTCCATGCGTCTGGTCACCGACACCATCGAGTTCGGCACCAATGAGCTGCCCAAATGGAACACCATCAGCATCAGCGGTTATCACATCCGCGAAGCGGGCAGCACCGCGGTGCAGGAGCTGGCTTTCACCCTGGCCGATGGCTTCGCGTATGTGGAGGCGGCCCTGGAGCGGGGGCTGGATATCGACGATTTCGCGCCCCGGCTCTCCTTCTTCTTCAATGCACACAACGATTTCTTCGAAGAGATCGCCAAATTCCGGGCGGCGCGGCGCATTTGGGCCCGGGCCATGAAGGAGAAATACGGGGCCAAAAATCCACGTTCGTGGATGTTGCGCACCCACGCCCAAACCGCGGGCGCCTCCCTCACCGCCCAACAGCCCGAGAACAACATCGTGCGGGTGACCATCCAGGCCCTGGCCGCGGTGCTGGGCGGCACGCAGAGCCTGCACACCAACAGCATGGACGAGGCCCTGGCTCTGCCCAGTGAGAAGGCGGTCACCATCGCCCTGCGCACCCAGCAGATCATCGCCCACGAATCGGGCGTTCCCAACACCATCGATCCTCTGGCAGGCTCCTTCTATCTCGAACAGCTCACCAATCAGATGGAGGAGGAGGCCAACGAGTACTTCCGCCAGATCGAGGCCCTGGGCGGTGTGGTACGCGGCATCGAAAACGGCTTCTTCCAGCGGGAGATCGCCGAGGCCGCATTCCGCTATCAGATGGAGATCGACACTCACCAGCGCGTGGTGGTGGGTGTCAATGAGTATGTGGCCGAGGAGCCTGTCGAAATCCCCATCCTGGAGATGGACCCCGAGGGCTATGAGCGGCAGGTGGCCCGGCTGAACCGGGTGCGGGCCGAGCGGGACAACGCCGCTGTGCAAAAGGCCCTGCGCGAGCTGGAGGGCGCGGCCCGGGGCGACGTCAATCTGATGCCGCCCATCATCGAGGCGGTCAAGGTCTACGCCACCCTGGGCGAGATCATGGGCGTCTTCCGCAAAGTCTTCGGCGAATACCACGAGCCGGTTTTCTTCTAAAGATTTGCGGTAACTACCAAGGTCTCGCCACCACTTTTTGCCACGAAGACACGAAGAAAGGTGAAGGCACGAAGTATTTTTCTTTGTTTTTCCTCCGTGTCTTCGAAAAACTTCGAGCCTTCGTGGCTTTTGGCGACGTAAAGTCAAGTACGTTAGCAGTTACGATTTGCGGCTCAACAGAATTTCAGGGGCGTTGGCTTTACCACACCAGCCGGATTGCGAATCCGGCTGGATGCAGAGAGCTCTCAGGGCGGATTCGCAATCCGCCCGGCATATCACCCCCTGAAATCCAAAAGAACCAGTTTTGATCTTATTCATGTAGCATGATACAATTGTATCGCATGGAGGTGCAATCATGACTGAATATGTTACAACCAACATCCGATTACCTAAACAATTGTATCGTGACATCAAGCGTCTCGCTGCTGAAAAAGATAAAAGTATGGCTCAGGTGTTGCGTGAAGCCGCTGCGCAATACATCACCTCTTCGGAAGTCGCCCGTCAATTGCCCAAAGAGGATGACGATGATCCTTTATGGCTGATAGGTACAGATCCGGTGGATTTAGGATTGACGGACGCCTCTGTCAATCACGATGTGTATCTTTACGGACCGCTTTCGGAATCGGCAAAGGCTGAAATCGAAGAAGGATGAAACAACTTTTCATCGACTCCTCAGCCTGGCTGGCCCTGGAATCAAGCAGGGATCAATATCACGATATCGCTTTGGCTTTTGCCCAAAAGGAGGCCAGACAATTCCAGTGGGTGACGACAAACTGGATTTTGTCAGAAACAGTGACGCTGCTACGCAGACGAGCCAATCACGCCGTCGCCATCCGGTTCATGGAGCGCTTGCGGGCCAGCAAAAAACTGCGAATTGTGCGAATTGAAACACCACATGAGGAGTTGGCATGGGTGATTTTCAAACGCTACAACGATAAAGATTTCGGATTTGTGGATTGCACCAGCCTTGCCATAATGGAGATTCATGGCATCAACCACGCATTCACCTTCGATCATCACTTCCGTCAATTCGGGTACGACACACTCCCCAACATTTATTCACCGAGGTAAAACATGGATCGAAAAGTACGCGTACTCGTCGCCAAGCCGGGCCTGGATGGCCATGACCGCGGGGCCAAGATCATCGCCCGGGCCCTGCGCGATTCCGGCTACGAGGTCATCTACACCGGCATCCGTCAGACCCCCGACATGATCGCAGAGGCAGCACTGCAAGAGGATGTAGACGTGGTGGGGCTCTCCATTCTTTCGGGCGCGCACATGGCCCTGGTGCCGCGCGTCATCGAGAAGCTGAAAGAACTGGGCATGGGGGATGTGGTGGTGCTAGTGGGCGGCATCATCCCCGATGAGGATGTGCAGGCCCTGAAAGATATGGGCGTGGCCGGCGTTTTCGGTCCCGGCACTCTCACGCCGGAGATCGTCGAGACCATCGAAAAGGCGCTGGGGCGGGAGTTGGCGTAGTCATGGACTTGACCACAGTTTCCGGCCTCACCGAGGCCGTGCAGGCGGGCAATCGCCGGGCCTTGGCCCGCGTCATCTCTCACATCGAAAACAACACCGAACTGGCCATGCCTCTGCTGGCAGCGCTCTATCCCCGCTCGGGCAGGGCGCACATCATCGGCGTCACCGGCGCGCCGGGCACCGGCAAATCCACCCTGGTCAACGCGCTGGCGGGCATCTATCGCCAGAACGATCTCACTGTGGGCGTCATCGCCATCGATCCCACCAGCCCCTTCAGCGGCGGCGCGCTGCTGGGCGATCGGGTGCGGATGCGGGATCTGGCGGGCGATCCGGGCGTGTTCATCCGCTCGATGGCCACTCGGGGCAGCCTGGGCGGGCTGGCGCAAGCCACCGCTGATGTGATCATGGTGCTGGACGCCGCGGGCTTCGACCGCATCATCATCGAGACGGTGGGCGTGGGCCAGAGCGAGGTGGAGATCGCCAGCGCAGCCTACACCACCGTGGTGGTGGAAGCGCCGGGCCTGGGCGACGAGGTGCAGGCCATCAAAGCAGGCGTGCTGGAGATCGCGGATATCTTTGCGGTGAACAAGGCGGATCGCGATGGCGCTGACCGCACGGTCATGGCCCTGAAGATGATGCTGAATCTGGGCGCGCCCGAGAAATTCCAGGTGATGCACCACGGCCGCATGTTGCCCGTGAATCTGCCCGAGGCGGAGAACCTGCCCCAAGGCTGGACGCCGCCCGTGATCAAAACGGTCGCCATCTCGGGCGAAGGCGCGGATACGCTGTTCGAGGCCATCGAGAATCACCGGCTCTATCTCGAACAAAGCGGCGGACGAATCCTGCGGGATCGCCTGCGGGCCGCCACCGAGTTGCGCATGATCCTGCGAGATCATCTGCTGAAAGACCTGCTCGCTCGCACAGATCCCGCTGCACTGGAAGCGCTGGTGGCGGCCGTGGCTCGACGCGAGCTCGATCCGTATACCGCGGTGCGTCAGCTTGTGCACGAAAACGACGGCTAATTTTTGGGGATGGCGATTTCCATGGGATAATGACGCCGACATCGTCTTGCTCCATTCCCCCGCCCCGTCATGATCATTCGACGTCTATCATCTCCGGAGGTACCCGTGTCTGAAGGCCTGTATGGTGAACTCGCTGTGGTTAGTGGCTCTTGTCATCCTCACCTCGCCGAGGATATCTGTGATTATCTGCGGATCAGGCCCACCCCCATCCGTATCAAGAAATTTCCTAATGAGAACATCTTTGTCCAGCTTCAGCAGAGCGTTCGGGGCAAGGATGTTTTTCTGATCCAGCCATTAGGACGCCCGGTCAACGATATGGTGATGGAGTTGCTCATCACCATTGATGCGTTGCATCGGGATAGCGCCGGGCGCATCACCGCGGTCGCGCCCTACTACGCCTACGGGCGCACCGACAAGAAGGATCAGCCGCGGGTGCCCATCACCGCCCGATTGCTGGCGGACCTCATCACCGTGGCCGGTGCGGATCGTTTTCTCACCATCGATCTGCACGCGGGCCAGATCCAGGGTTTCTTCACCATTCCCACCGACGAGCTGACGGCCCGTTATCTCTTCATCGATTACGTAAAAAGCAGACGCCTGAACCGGAATGCAGTGGTGGTGGCTCCTGATGTGGGTGCGGTGCGCCGGGCCCGGAATTTCGCCCATGCGCTCAACCTCCCCTTAGCTATCATCGAAAAACGCCGTAGCCTGGATGGCGGAAAAACGGAGATGTTCAATCTCATCGGAGATGTGCAGGGGCTGACTTGTATGCTCATCGACGATGAAATCGACACTGCGGGCACGTTGACCCAGGCCGCCCATTTCATTCGCCAGGCGGGAGCCACCAACATCTACGCCTTTGCCACCCACGCCGTCTTTTCCGACCCTGCGGCGGAGCGCCTGGGCGGCTCACCCATTGATCATCTGGTGGTGACCAACAGCCTGCCTATCCCCGAAGAAAAGAAACAGATTATCGGCGATAAACTGGAAGTGCTGAGCGTAGGCCCGTTGCTGGGAGAAACCATTCATCGCATCCACCAGGGCGTCAGCGTTGGCGCGATGTTTCAGACATAAATCTAGTTTTAGTTATCTCTGGCTGCAACTACTAAAGTCTCATCATCACTTTTTGCCACGAAGACACAAAAAAAATGGGTGTGTCCAAAATGAGTTGGAAAGTTAAAATAATCCATTCATTGGCGGGGCGCTTCGCGCCTGCCGCCAGCGCCGGGGGATAAAGTCCCCCGACTAGAAACAGCGCC
>JALXAF010000433.1:0-3885 GCA_026992375.1 Anaerolineae bacterium | reverse complement strand
CCCCTGCGGGGCTAGCCGGATTTATCCGGCGCTGTTTTGTAGCCCGGCGACTTCATCGCCGGGCGGACGTGGCAAACGCTTCCAACCGAAATTGGACACCCCCAAAGAAAATGATGGCACAAAGTATTTTTCTTCTCTTCGTGGCTTCGAAGAACTTCGAGCCTTCGTGGCTTTTTGAGGCTTAAAGTCGCGTACGTTAGCAGTTACCTCTGGCTACAAAAAAACTCTGAAAACAAGCGGCGCTCTTTTCCGCTCCCTTGCGGAAGACCGGGCAAAGGGGAACCTGGGAGGGGAATCGCCGATAACCGAACCGGGAAAGGGGCCGGGCTTCATCGCTAGAGATTGATCTGGCTCATGCGGAGCAATTTGACGCGAAAGCCCCGAAAGCAACAACGATGCCGCCCTGGGGCGTGCAAGTGGATGACGCCTTACGCATCATTGCCGAGAGTATGGATTGCATTTGCGGCAAACGATTGCAGCCGAACCAGGTGTGATTGGCTGAACATCTGGAGCCGTCGCCAAGCGATATGTCTGGGTCGTAAAATGTCAGCGCCAAACGTCATCCTGCGGTAACAATGTCGCGGCGCATTAAAGGACGCTTTTCTGCCAACAACCACATAAGTGGAGTGGCAATAAAAAATTGGCGTTACTTCGACGAGCACTTTCTCGTTATGGCCTGTATCGTTACCGAAAACGACGATTTTTCACCGTGGGCCCATGCGCAACGCACCATCCAGGCGGATGACCTCGCCATTGAGCATCACGTTTTCGATGATATGCATAACCAGGAACGCGTATTCGGGGGGGCGTCCCAGCCGGGAGGGGAAGGGGACCTGACGCCCCAGGTCCACCCGCACGGTCTCGGGCAGGCCCGCCAATAGCGGCGTATCGAATAGGCCCGGCGCTATGGTGACCACGCGAACGCCCCACTTGGCCAGATCTCGGGCCGCGGGCAGGGTCAGGCCCGCCACGCCGCCTTTGGACGCTGCATAGGCCGCCTGTCCAATCTGTCCCTCGTATGCGGCGATGGACGCGGTGTTGACGATGACGCCCCGCTCGCCATCAGCCAGAGGCTCATTCTGCTGCATGACCGCGGCCGCCAGCCGCATCACGTTGAACGTGCCGATGAGATTGACCGCAATGACCTTGGAGAAGACCTCCAGGGCCAGAGGGCCATGTTTGCCCAAAATGCGGCCAGGCGTGGCGATGCCAGCAGTGTTTACAGCGATGTGCAGCGCGTCGAAAGCGGACATCGCCGCGTCCACAGCCCGTTGCGCGTCCGTCTCCTCGGTGACGCTGCCCTGCACGAAGAGAAAACGCTCGGGCCCCAGCTCTTCGGTTAGCAACTGGCCCCGCTCCGCGTTCAGATCGAAGACGACCACATACGCGCCTTGCTGATGCAAGAGGCGGGCCGTAGCCTCGCCCAAGCCAGATGCGCCCCCCGCAATCAATGCCGTTTTGCCTGTGATGTCCATGATTTTGCTCCTTTGCAGAATGATGGGGTGACTAGCATCCCGACACAAAATTTCGGATGTCTTGATAATTCCGTGTCGAAGCCTTTTGCCAGCGACATCAAACGTAAAACGTCATAGTGGATATCCTGACGCCGATACCGACCTGGCGTTTGACGCATGATGTTTTCGAGCAAAAATTTCGGTGATAAAAAAGATGCCACTGAATTCGTATCAGGTTGTTAGATGGGGTGATGTTATTTCCTGACGTTTTGCTTTCAGGCGCCGGTTTTAACCAATCACATCGCTGATAACGCCTTGGGCGTCGGCCAATAACGCTTCCTTTTCCGATTCAGGGACGCCCGTGGC
This sequence comes from Anaerolineae bacterium, assembly GCA_026992375.1. GTDB lineage: Bacteria > Chloroflexota > Anaerolineae > J102 > J102 > M2005. The sequence goes on along the minus strand of JALXAF010000433.1, from coordinate 2,065 downwards.
GACGAAATAGCGATCCAGCAGCTCGATGGGCGTCATGCTCTCCACACTGATAGCGCCCAGGCGGCTGCGCTCGCCCCATTCGATCTCCTTGATCACACCCGCCACCGTAAACGCGTCAGCCAGCGCCGCCCGAATCCGACGCTCTTTGAGCAAGGCGTCCTGTTCGGCGGTGAGCCGAATGCGAAGGCGCACAATCGCATCCTGGATCACGCCCTCTTCCTGATTGCGGACGATAAGTTTGAGGATGGCGTCCAAGGGATCGTCCTTCTTGCGGCAATCGCAATTCAGGGTGACAAAGCGCCGGGCCTCGTGGCGATAATGGGGGATGAATTCGTAATCGGCGCGGCCCTTGCTGAGCTCGACCATCACCCAGCCCTTGGGCTCTCGCTCCTCGCCAAAATCGATGCGTTCGACGCTGCCGCTGTAAACCACCGGCGGCTGTGCGCCCGCATTCAAATCCTGGTACTTGTGGATGTGTCCCAGCGCCACATAATCCCAAGCGTCATCCACCAGCACCGAACGAGAGACCATGACGTCTCGCCCCACCATGATGCTGTGCTCCGAGCCGGCCTGGGCCTCATCCACCGAAAAATGTCCCACCAACACCGCGGGTGTGTCGGGGCGCTGGCGCACCTCCTCCGCAAAGCCCCGGATAATAGCGTCCAGTTTGGCGGTGACGATGCGATCCAGCTCGCCCAAGCTCACGGCCCGATACGCCTCCTGGCTGGTCAGCTCCGAGATGTAGGGATAAGGAACGGGCGCGATCTGAACAGGCGCGCCGCGGCGGGTTTCAATGACCGTGACACCGCTGGCGTGATCCAACACATGGATATTAGCGACGCGCAGGGTGTCGAAGATGTCAATAGTCGAGGCACGATTGGGCGCGGCGGGCAAATCGTGATTGCCCGGAACCATCACCACAGGAATGCCATGATCCGCAATTTCCTTGACCCGCCACGCGAACTCCCGGCGATAGGTCGAGTTGGGATTGCGCGTCTTGTACGCATCCCCGGCAAAGATGACCAGATCAACATTCCGGGCGATGGCGAGCTCCGCCAGATCGGAAAGCCGTCGCAGATAATCCATGACGCGGCTATTGATGCCGGTGGCCGCGTCCACCCGGCCATAGCGCTCCATCCCCACATGGATATCGGCGAAATGCAGAATGCGAATGGGCTCTGTCATGCCGTTATCTTATCACAGCCACGCCGATTGGGGGAAGCCGCACATCGATTTGGAACGGAATAACAGGCTCCGGTTTATCCTCCCGGCCTCCTTTTCGCCCTCCAACCTTCCCCCTCTTGAAATTGTTATGCACTTCGACCTCGTCAAATCGAGAATTCACATCATCTGCCTACGGAATTCGCCGCTGATAACGCGAATGCGATAGATTCCCACGTTTTTTGGATTGGAGAAGTTTTTTTCTGTGAAAATCCGCGATGATCCGATTTGGGTGTGTCCAATTTCGGTTGGAAGGCTGGGCGACGCAGGTCGCCCTTAAGCCCGCAAGGCTCAATAGCACGACTCGAGTCGACGCTTTGGGCTGGCGGCCGGCACTGACCGAATGGATTCCGTCTCATAGGGCCGGCCCCCACCTTTTGTTCCTCTCTCACTCCGAGACGAGCGGAGGAGATATGGGAGGTGGATGGCGTTGTCCCAAGGCGGGCCTACGCCCGCCAACACGGTTCTCAACTCATTTAGAGCGCCTCCTTTTCCATGCCGCCCCCGAAATTCAAAGGGGAGTTTTCTTTTTTCTTTCGAAATTTTGACATCTCTTTCGAAACTGCTTGACATCGAAGATTTGTTTCAGTAGAATAACTTACAAAAAGTCTAAAATCCCTTGTTACTTCATTCCGCCGATCGCAGGGCGGGGAAATCTCCTCATCTGCATGGGGATTCCTCGGTCGCTGCGCTCCCTCGAAATGACGTAAGAGAGCCTATTTACGGAACAGTCCAACGGCGGGCGAGCCCGCGCCGATACCGATGAAAATGAGAACGCAGATTTTCGCAGATGCTTCGCAGAATTCCACTGATTACTGATAACTGATCACTGATTACTTTATTT